>DATMAH010000252.1:0-3852 GCA_035583735.1 Dehalococcoidia bacterium | reverse complement strand
CCCGCGCCGCCGCCGGCGGTGGGCGTCGCTACGGGCGTGAGCGGCCCGGGCGTCGAGGTGCCCTCGGCACCGCCTGCCGCCGGGGTGCCCGTCGTGTCACCGGCCGCCACCGTGGGCGTGCCGTCGCCGTTCTCGCCGCCGTACGCCGTCCCGGCTCCCCCGAGCGCGAACGCCGAGAGGGCAAGACCTGTGACGGCGAGAAGCACTCCAATGCCTGTTCCGATCTTCCTGGGCAACTTCATCCTCCTTCATCGTGAAGTCCGTTTCTCCCCCACGGGATAGAGATATCGGCCGCGGCCTTACGCCCTCAATGGAAAATGGGTTAGGCGCCACGCCTCGTCATGCCGTTGTTGTCCCGCGGGCCACTGAGCAATAGAACGGCAACTCAGTGATATCCGTCTCCGAAACAGGCCCGCCGAACGCCAAGCGGCAACACCCGCGACACGGGTAGCGGCATCGTTAGCCTGCCGACTGGACTGCCGGGACCGGCCGCCCATCGCGCCGAATGGCGGCGGCGACCGCGCGCGTGGCGGCTGCGGGTTGTGCGCGTTCGGCGCCACAGTACGCGCAGATGACCCAGGCCGACGCCATGGGCCGGCCGCAGTCCTCGCAGGCGACGCGCAGCGTCATGCGGCAGAAGGGGCACGCGACGAACTCCGCCTCGATCGCGCGCTGGCAGGCCGGGCATGACGGCTTGTTTTCCAGCTCCTGCAGGAACGCCTCCGCTTCCAGCCGGCGCTGGTACGCCTCGACGAGCGACTCCGGTGGCCGCAGCGCCATGTACAGCAGAAGTCCCGGCAAGAAGAACACCGCGACGAGCGAGACGCTGCCGAACTGCACGAACCCGTCGTCGGAGCGGCTACGAATGTCGCGCCAGGTCCACACGATCAGCGCGATCCACAGGACGACGAGATACGCCGCAGCGACGATCCCGGCCATCCCGAGCGTCCTCACCCAGAAGTCCGTGCTGGTGACGTCCACGGTCAGACTCCGTTCCCGAATGTTGCCTGCTGCATGCGCAGTATCGAGCAGCACTGGTTGCCCCCCGGTTACAGACGCATGCCTGCTGGTCGCATCGCAGTCACACTTCAGACGGCTGAAGGCCCCGGGCGCATTGCAGGGGTTGCAGAAGCGTTTCAAGGGCAGTTCTGGCGTGTAGATTCCATTGATCGCGGGTTTGCGGCACGCGTATAGTTGCCCGCGTCACCCCCATCCCCTCGCCGCAACCCATGCCCCAGGAGGCACGCTGGTGGGCCACAGCCGACCCTTATTCTCCTGCGCCCTGCTGTCGGCGCTGCTCGTCCCGGTCGTACTCGCGAGCATCGGTGTCAGGGTGCCCGAGGGCGACGCCAAGTTCGCGCTTGTGGCCGCCTCCGGGGACCGTGAGGGTCAATCGCCCACGACGACGCATACGGTGGAGACCCTGCGTTCCGCCCTCGCCGCCACGACCGGAAAGTCGGCCCACGCCGTGGCCCCACCGAAGGCCGCACCGCCGCCGTCCGAAGCGGTGGCAGCCGAGGCGCCGGCAGCCCCGGATGCGCCGCCCGCCGCGGCGGCATCGTCCGATGCGGGGGCGCCGGAGCAGCCCGGGGAGGCCGGACCGGCGGCGTCGCCTCCAGGGCAGCGACCGGCGTCCCTGCTGGCAGACAATCAGGCCGTCGTCTTCTACGGTACGCCGCTGGCGCGCGGGCTCGGCATCCTCGGCCAGTTCGAGGGCGCTGACGCCGCGGACCGCGTGCGCCGGCAGGCGGAGCTGTTCGACCAGCTCAACGGCGATGGACGCGGCGCGTTCGGCGTGATGGACCTCATCTACGCCGTCGTGCAGGACCAGCCAACGTCGAACGGCCTGTTCCTGAGCTACATGCCAGATCAGGTCGTGAACGCCTACATCGGCCACGCCGAGGCGCATGGCGTGCAGGTCATGCTCGACCTTCAGATCGGGCGGGGGGACGTGCTGGAGGAAGTGAAGAAGATCGAGCGGTTCCTGGTGAACCCGCGTGTGCACGTCGCCATCGACCCCGAATACGCGGTGGGCAGTGGCGGCTGGCCGCTCGCGACGCCGGGCACCATCGACGGCCATCAGATCAACGCGGTGCAGGACTACGTGGCGTCGCTGGTCGCCGCGCATCACCTGCCGCCCAAGATGGTCGTCGTCCACCAGTACCTGGCCGACACGATCAGGGACGGCGAAGCGGTGCGCGACGTGCCGGACGTCGACCTCGTCCTCAACTACGACGGCTTCGGAGCAATCGGGGAGAAGGACAAGAAGTACCGGTACTTCTCAGGGCAACCACACGCACAGCACCCCGGCTACAACATCTTCCTCCAGCTCGACGAGCGCGTGCTGAGCGAGCAGGAGCTGATGCAGCTCGAACCGCTGCCGGACGTCGTCTTCTACCAGTAACCGCGGATACAGCAGGACACCGAGGAGGGGTAACGGGTGCGGAGGTCCAAAGCGCGGCGCGCAGCAGTGATGATTTCGCCACTTCACCGGGGCATGGCGTTGATGGCGGCGATCGCCCTCATCGTCGCGCAGGTATCGCTGCTCAGCCGGGGCGAACCCGCGCCGGCATCGGCCGCGGCGGCGGATTGCGGCGCGCTCGCCTGGGCGACGGCTGAACGCATCCAGCCGGTGCGCAACGCCGATGCGCCCCCTCCTCCGCCCGTGACGGCGGCGGCGGCGGTCGTCGTCGACGGCGAGTCGGGCCGCGTCCTGTACGACCTGAACGCGCACGAGCGCCGCGCGCCCGCCAGCACGACCAAGATCATGACCGCGATCGTCGCACTGGAGGGCGTCAGCGAGGACATGTGGGTCGTCTCGGACATCAACGGCGACGAGATGGTCGGCAGCTCCATCATGGGGCTGCGCCGCGGGATGTACATCCAGATGCGCGACCTCCTCTACGGCCTGATGCTGCCGTCCGGGAACGACGCGGCGGTCGAGATCGCAAAGAACACCTGGGGGACGGAGGAGCGCTTCGTCGAGAAGATGAACGAGAAGGTGGCGGAACTCGGGCTCGGCGACACGCACTTCGAGAATCCGCACGGCCTCGACCGCCGCGAGCACTATTCGACCGCGTACGACCTGGCGATGATCGGGCGATACGCCATGGGGAACGAGGAGTTCCGGCGCATCGTGGCGTCGCGCGTCTACGAGCTGCCGCGGCCCATTGGCTACGTGCTGCAGAACGGCAACACGCTGCTGAACAAGTATCCCGGCGCCGATGGCCTGAAGATCGGCTGGACCGACCGGGCCGGCTGGACGCTCGTCGCGTCGGCGACGCGCGACGGGCACCGCGTCTTCGTCACGGTGCTGGACAGCGAGGACCGCGACGCCGACGCGTCGGCGCTGCTGGAGTGGGCATTCACGACGCACCAGTGGAAGCCGGTGCGCTCCCACATCGACGTGGTGATGCGCATCATGCGGGGGATCGGCCGCCCGGCGCCGCTCGCGATGATCGCGGAGGCGTGCGCCGTCCGGGCGACGGGGTAACCGCAGCGGCGGGGCGAGGGGGAGGGACGGCCGCCCCGTCCCTCCCCCTCCTCCGCGGTTCCTCCGGCGGGTTCGGCGTCTACTCTGCGGTGAACGTGCCCTCCATCTGTGGGTGCACGTCGCAGCGGAAGTAGTACTCTCCGGGCTCGACCGTGAATGTCACCGAGTCCGTAGCGGGGCCGGTGATGAGCTCCGTCGCCGCGATCTGGTTGTCGAGCTCGTCTGGCGACGGGTAGAGCGCCCAGTTGTGGGTGACGCCATCCTCCTGGTTGTCGAACGTCACCGTGACGGTCCCGGCGGGCGCGCTCAACTCGTCGGTGGAGAATGACTCCGAGTTGTCCGCCGAAATTTCCAGCATG
>DATMAH010000251.1:0-2131 GCA_035583735.1 Dehalococcoidia bacterium | reverse complement strand
CGTCGTCGCTGCGTGGGGCGTCGTCGCCATCGCCGCCTACATCACCGTCAGCTTCACAATCGAAGACTGGCTGGATGGCGCGCCCACGGACGACCGCGCCGTCCAGTACGCCATCGCGCTCTCCGCGACCGTCCTCTTCGCCGTCGGCGCATGGCGCTACACGCAGGCCTACGTCTTCGCGCGCCTGCCCGGGCAGGCGGCGATGGCGTGCGCGCTCGTCCTGCTGGTGCAGGTACCGCCCATCCTCCTCTGGGGCGAGGTCTGGTACGTGTCGTGGTGGGTCTATCACGCCGCGTACGCCGCGGCCTTCGTCGTCCTCCTCGCCGGCTGGGGGCTGGAAGTCCGGCGCGCCGGCTCCCTCAAGGCCATCGCCGATGCGCTCGCCATGCGCGACGCCCTCGCCGCGCTCAACCGGGGCCGCGACCGCGATGTCCTCGAGCTCGTCGACGCCATCGAGGCGAAGGACGTCGCCACGCTCGGGCACGTCAGCCGCGTCAGCTCCTACGCGCTCGCGATCGGCAAGCGCCTGAGCCTCGCGCCCCAGGACCTGCGCGAGCTCGTCCTCGCGGCGCAGATGCACGACGTGGGCAAGATCGGCGTCCCCGACGCGCTGCTCGCCAAGCCCGCCGCCCTCACGGCCGACGAGTACGAGATCATCAAGCAGCACGCCCGCCGCGGCTTCGAGATCGCCGAGCGCGTCGACGCCTTGCGGCCCGTCGCCCGCATCGTCCGCGCCCACCACGAACGCCTTGATGGCAGCGGCTATCCGGACGGCCTGCGCGGCGAAGAGATCCCGCTGCTCGCGCGCATCGTCGCCGTCGCCGATACGTACGACGCCATGACGTCGTCCCGCCCGTACCGCGCCGCCGTCGCGCACGACGCGGCCTGCGCCGAACTGCTCCGGGCGCGCGGCCGCACCCTCGACGCCGGGTGTGTGGACGCGCTCCTCGCCTGGTTCCAGTCGGAAGGCCTCCCCCGCGCCGCCTGATCCTCCGCCGGTCGACCCTCCGCTCGCCGTCGCTATAATGCTCGCGTCCCTGCCGCCCCGTTAGGCCGCAGCCGAGGGATCGAGCCCCGCATGCCGACCGAAGTCCTCTATCGCAAATGGCGTCCCCAGCGCTTCGCCGACGTCTCCGGGCAGGAGGTCGTCACGCGCACGCTGGTGAACGCCGTCGCGTCGCACAAGGTCTCCCACGCCTACCTCTTCTCCGGCCCGCGCGGCACCGGCAAGACCACCACCGCCCGCATCCTCGCCCGCGCTGTCAACTGCGAGCGAAACGCGCCCGATGCGCCGGATAGCCCCGGCGAGCCCTGCGGCGAGTGCGCGTCCTGCCTGGCCTTCGGCGACGGCAGCGCCCTCGACCTCATCGAGCTCGATGCCGCCAGCAACCGCGGCATCGATGACATCCGCGACATCCGCGAGAACGCCAACTACATGCCGATGGGCGGCATGGCGGCCACGAAGGTCTACCTCATCGACGAGGTCCACATGCTCACCGAGCATGCCTTCAACGCCCTCCTCAAGACCCTCGAGGAGCCGCCCGCCCACGTCATCTTCATCCTCGCCACCACCGACGCGCACAAGGTGCCCGCTACCATCGTCTCGCGCTGCCAGCGCCACGAGTTCAAGCGCATCCCCCTCTCCGCCATGGTCGACCGTCTCGCCCACATCTGCGAGCAGGAGGGAATGGACGTCCCGCGCGAAGGGCTCGAGCTGATCGCCCGCGCTGCCACGGGCAGCCTGCGCGACGCCATCAACCTGCTCGAACAGGTCTGCGACTCCTACGGCACGTCGCCGTCGCTCGAAGCCGTGCGCGAGGGCCTCGGCCTCATCGGCGACGAGCGCGCGATGCGCCTTGCGATCCAGGCCGTCGAGGGCGACCTCGCCGGCGGCCTCCTCACCATCGGCTCCGTCCGCGATGACGGCGCCGACCTCCGCCAGTTCCAGAAGGAAGTCGTCATGCGGCTGCGCGAGCTGCTGCACGCGAAGTCCGGCGCCGCCACCGACGGCCAGTACACGGAAGAGCAGCTCGCCGAGTTGCGCGCGAGCGTGGAGGCCGTGCCCGTCGCCAGCCTCGTGCGCGCGCTCCGCGCCTTCGGGCAGGCGGACCTCCGCGCCGACCCCCTCTCG
>DATMAH010000250.1:0-6386 GCA_035583735.1 Dehalococcoidia bacterium | reverse complement strand
CCCGCCGGCGATGCCGCCCGCCGCCTCCAGCACCTGCGCCACGGTCACGCCGAACGGCACCTCCAGGCAGCCGGTGCGGGCGACGGCGCCGGACACCGTGAACATCTTGGTGCCGCGGTTCGTCTCCGTGCCGACGGTGCTGTACGCCTCCGGCCCCACGCGCAGCAGCGTCGTCACGCACGCGTACGTCTCGACGTTGTTGACGTTCGTCGGCTTGCCCAGCACGCCGGACTGGGCCGGGAACGGCGGCTTGATGCGCGGCATGCCCCGCTCGTCGTTCACCGACGAGATCAGCCCCGTCTCGTCGCCGCAGACATACGCGCCCGCGCCGCGCACCACCTCGCAGTCGAACTTCACGCCTGTCCCCAGCGCGTTGTCCCCGAGGATGCCGCGCGCCCGCGCATCGTCGATCGCCTTGCGCACGCGCGCGACGGCCAGCGGGTACTCGTCGCGGACGTAGATCCAGCCGTACGTGGCGCCTGTCGCATACGCGCCGACCAGCAGGCCCTCGAGCAGCATGTGCGGGTCGCTCTCCATGACGACGCGGTTCACCCACGCGCCCGGGTCGCCCTCGTCCGCGTTGCAGACCAGGTACTTCGGCTCCGCCGTCGCGTCCTTGAGGAACTGCCACTTCGTGCCCGTCGAGAAGAACGAACCGGAGTGCCCGCGCAGCGTCGACCCCTTGATGATGTCGATCAGCTCGTCGCGGTCCATCTGCGCCGCGCCGAGGAAGCGGCTGTACCCCCCGCGCGCGATGTAGTGGTCGATGTTCTCGGGGTCGATGATGCCGCAGTTGCCCATCAGCCAGCGCGTCTGGATGCGCATCCACTCCAGGTCGGCCAGCGCCGGCACGCCCTGCATCCCCGGGCCCGACATCACGCAGACGCCGAACTCCTTCGCGATGCCGTCCACCGCCTGCTTCGCGAACTCCTGCGCCCTCTCGGCCGCCACCGGGCCGTAGCGCACGTGCTCGCCGTCCGGCTTGCGCACGTCGACGACCGGCTCCGCCCACGAGAACCCGGCGTCGCCGGTGATGGCGACGTCGAAGCCGGCACCGCCCTCGGAGAGCGCT
This sequence comes from Dehalococcoidia bacterium, assembly GCA_035583735.1. Classification (GTDB taxonomy): domain Bacteria; phylum Chloroflexota; class Dehalococcoidia; order DSTF01; family JACRBR01; genus DATMAH01. Next base: position 5,314 of record DATMAH010000250.1, on the reverse strand, counting down.
CGCAGCGCGTCGTACGTCTCGCGCGCGCCGGAGGCGATCGACGAGGTGTTCATCGAGACGACGAACAGCGGACGCGCGGGGCGCTCGACGGCAGCCCAGGATTGCTCGGCGGCGGCTCGCAGCTCTTCGTATGAAGGCACTACGCCTGCCCCTTCAGATCGCGCGCCAGCCGCACGGCTGCGGCGGCGTCCAGCGGCCCGACCACTTCGCCATTGACCCACACCTGCGCCGCGTGCTCGCACGTGCCGTTGCACTGCGCATAGTGCAGACCCAGCCGGTTGTCCGGCGTGTTCTCCCCCATGCCGATGCCCAGCTCGTGCTCCAGGACCTTGCGGATGCCGGCGCTGCCCTTCAGCCGGCAGGCGGGCCCGCTGCACCAACCGATGGTCGTCTCCGGCGGCGGCGTCTCGCGAAACTCGCTGTAGAAGGTGACGGCGCCGTACACGCGCGCCTCGGACAGACGGAGCTGCCGCGCCACCACCCGGATCGCCATCCGGGGGATGTAGCCATAGTGGTGCTGCACGGCGTGAAGCGCGCCCAGCAGGTCGCCGTCCGCCGGCTTGAAGTCGCGGACCAGGTGCTGGATCTCGAGCGTGGCTTCGGTATCGAGCAAGAGCCCTCACTGCTGCACGCGCGCAGGCGCAGCCGCCGGCCGCAGACGCGCGTTCCACGCAGCGCGGGCTGGGGCCCGCGCGTCCCGACGCGGCGATTGTGCGTGAATTCACTATAGGGGAGCCGGCCGGATACGGACAAGACGGCTCAGGCCACCGCCCCGGTGGAGGATGCCCGCTTCACGTAGTCCTCCACCACCATCTTCGCGACGGCCTCACCCATCTTGATGCTGTAGTTCTGGCCGCGGTCCTCCGGGTAAATCTGCGTCATCGTCTCCAGGTAGAGGCCTTCGACCGGCGTGCGGTGGTCCGGCTTGTGGGCGCTGTAGTCCAGCCGGATGATGGGCTGCGCGTACGGGGCCTTGAACAGCCACCGCTCGTTCACCCACTCCGACGAGAACTGCGGGTTGATGCGTTTCAGCGCCGGCTCGAAGATCTGCCAGAGCTGCTCCTCGTCCATGCCGAAGTACTCGTGGTCCTGCGCGAGGTAGTTCGAGATGTAGAGGATGTGGTTGCCGCCGTAGTTCTCCGGCCCAATGAAGTTTGTGTGCTCCACCAGCGCGAGGAACGGCATCGAGCGGTCGCCGATGTTCATCCAGTAGATCGGCGAGAGCGAGCGCTTCAGCGTCACGATCATGCAGACGGCGCCCTGCCACTGCACGTAGTCGAGCTTCCCGGCGTACTCCGGCGTGAGCGGCGGCGCCAGCTTCTTGAACAGCAGCGACGGGATCGCCGCCACCACCGCGTCCGCCGCCACGTGCGTGCCATCGTCCAGCACGACGCCCGTCGCGCGGTTCTGCTCCGCCGTGATCTGCTGCACGCCGCGCCCGAGGTGGATCCGCACGCCGCCCGCGCGCATCCGCCGCTCCATCTCGTCGATGTAGCGCTGGAAGCTACCCAGCAGGTAGCCGAGGTATTCCTTCTGCGAGATGCCCTTCCGCGACTGGAACCGCAGGTGCACTTTGCTCCACAGCCACGCCATCGCCACCTGGTCGTAGGCGGAGCCGTACTTGCCGATGAGCAGCGGCCCCCACACCTTCTCGAACACCTTCTTCGAGACGTTCTTCTCGATCCACTCCTTGCACGTGATGTGCTCGAACTCCGCCCAGTCTTCGCGGCCCCGGAGCCGGAGGCCCATCAGCCCCGCCCGCACGCGGTCGATGAACGGCAACGGGCTGAACCGGGCGAGGTCCAGCGGCGTCGTGAAGGGGTAGATCTTGCCGTTGTCGAACCAGCCGACCTTCGACTCGATCCACTTCAGGTCGTCGCCCAGGCCCAGCTCGTTGATCAGGGCGATGATCGTCGTGTCCGTCGAGAACAGGTGGTGGTAGTACGCCTCCAGGCGCGACCCGCCGACCTCGAACGTGCGCACGAGGCCACCGAGGAACGGGCTCGTCTCGTACAGGTCGACCTCATGGCCGCCCTGCATCAAGCGGTACGCCGTCGACATCCCCGCGACGCCGCCGCCGATCACCACGACCTTCATGAGGGCTCCGCTTCTACCGCCGGCTTCGCCGCGCGGACCGGCCGGGCGCCGCCCGGCGCCTCCCCCGCGGCCATCTCGCCGTCCCCCGTCTCCTGGCTCGACTTCAGCATGTCGCCGAAGGTCAGTTTCATCGACCACATCAGGTACAGGCCCAGCGCGATCACCGGGAACAGCAACACCGCATGCAGGCCGATGGCGTACGCCGCCGCGACCTGCGGCCCGACGCCGAACGACACCAGCGTCTCCTTCACCACCAGCTCGAACGGGCCCACGCCGCCCTGCGACGCCACGATGGCGATCGCCAGGTTCGCCGCCGCCGTGAGCAGCAGGAAGACGTAGAACGGCTCGTCGATGCCGAAGCCGATCGCGATCATGTAATACATCGTGGCTTCGAGCAGCCAGGAGGCCGTCGACATCACCAGCGCCACGCCCAGGTCGAGGGGGCTGCGCAGCGCGCTCAAACCTTCGAAGAAGGAGTGCAGCAGGTACTCGACCTTGGGCTTCAGGCGACCGGGCGCCACCGCATGCACCAGCCGGTGCAGCGCATCGCGCCCCCGCTGCGAGAACGCCAGGACGGCCAGCATGGCGATCGCGATGCCGAACAGGGCGCTCATCACCAGCCCCAGGCCTTCGAAGTTCAGCGTCGTCTTCCAGTCGCCGACGCCAACGTCGAAGTGCGCCCGGTCGCCGGCCAGCGCCGCCACGATGAGCATCATGGGCACCAGCGTCACGCCGTCGAAGAGCCGGTCGACGGCGATCGTGCCGAGCGCCGTCGTCTTGCTCACGCGCTCGCGCACGCCCAGGACGTATGCGCGCGCAAGCTCGCCCGCGCGAGCCGGGATGAGGTTGTTGGCCATGAGCCCGATGATCACCACGGGATAGAGGCGCAGCGTCTTCACGCGCCGTACGGGGCGCAGCAGGTACTGCCAGCGGATCGTCCTGATCCAGAGGCCGGCGAAGTAGACCGGCAGCGACGCCACCACCCACCAGTAGTTCGCGTCCCGGAAGGCCCGCCGCACCTCCCCGAAGTCGGTGCTTCGCACGAACAGCCCGATGAAGACGAGGCTGACGACGATGCCAATCCAGAAGCCCCGGCTCTTTAGCAAGCGAATCTCCAGCGGCGACGGTGGACGGGCGTCTGCCGAACGGCCGTACTCAGTTTATGTTCGGCACGGGAGCGGCGGCAGTATAGGCGGCGCACACCGCCCCCCGCTATGCCCGCGTTCCCCGGTCGCGCCAGCGCCCCGCCCGCCGTCGCGACGCATTTGTTATGTCACGGCGCCACTTCGGAGAGCGGGATCTTCCGCACCACATGGCCGATCGAGTCCGAAACCAGCACGTTCGTCCCGTCGCTCGCCAGGCCGATGGGCCGCACCGCCGCCTGTCCCTGCTCCACCGGCACGTCGTACGCCGCGACCTGCTGCCCCTGCGCGTCGAAGACCAGCACCTTGCCGTTCGCCGGGTCCGTCGCCAGCAGCCTGCCGTCCGTCAGCAGCGCCATGTACGGCCGGTCCGTCACCGCCTGGCTGCCCCACGACGGCACGGCGATCTCCCGGATGGTGCTCAGGTCGTCGTCCAGCACCAGGATGCGCTTGTTCCAGAAGTCGGCGATGTAGATCTCGCCCTGCGGGCCCGTGACGATGCCGACCGGCTCGCTCAGCTTGACCGGCTGGTCCGACGAGTTCGGTCCGCCGAACTGGCGCAGCGCCTCGCCGTCCTGCGAGTACTCGATGATGCGCGAGTTGCCCGTATCCGCGACGAGCAGCGTGCCGCCGGCCGTCAGCGCGATCTCCCTGGGGCCGAAGAGCCCGAAGGGGTCGTCGCCCGGCGCGGTCTGCGCGCCCGCACCCCACTCGTCTTCGACCTGCAGGTCGCTGTTGAGCTTGACGATCCGGTGGTTCCACGTGTCCGCCACGAACACCGTGCCATCGCTCGTCACCACCATCGACCACGGCTGCCGCAACGTGACGTCCACCTGGCCGAAACCGCCGGCCACCGCCTGCAGCTCGCCCTCCGGGCTGTACTTCTGGATGCGGTTGTTGTCCGTATCGGCGACGTAGATGTTGCCCTGCGAGTCGAAGGCGACGTCGGACGGCGCGTTCAGTTGCCCGCGCGCGCTCCCGCGTCCGCCGATGATGATGTGCGTGCCTTCGGTGCGTACCGTCGGCCCGGCGGGCTGGGCCGGCACGCCCTCGTACACCGTCGGGAAGAAGGCAATGCCGTCGACCGTGCCCGGCTCAGGCGCTGGCAGCGTACGGCGCACCCAGTAGTCCAGCCAGCCCTCCCACGTGCTCCACTGCACCACGTCGCTCCAGAAGTCGCGCATCGAGAAGTCCGCGCCCTTGCGGTACTCCTCCGGGAACCAGCGCCGGTGGTGATACGGCACGCCCTCCGCGTAGCCCTCGCCGAGCTGCAGACACGTGCCCGCGTCACGTGCGGCCAGGATGATCGGCTGCTGCGAGGTGTCCGGCGGCGCGTCGCAGCTCAGGTCCTGGTAGCCCACGCCGTCGTAGTCGCGCAGGTACCACGCCCAGGGCCACGTGAACCCGTCCGACGAGTCGACGATGATCGGCAGCTTCGATCCCAGCCCCGAGTCGGCGGCCGCCTGGTCGATGAGGTCGCGCAGGATCGGGATGTCGCCGGACGTCTGCGTGTAGACGAGCATCTCGATCGGGACTTCGCCGTAGTCGCGCGTCGCCACGTCGCCGGCGTTGCCGACGTACGGGTTGTCCGGGTGCCCCCACGATGCCAGCACGCCGGCGCGCAGCGAGAACACCGCGAACGCCGCCACAGCGCCAACCGTCGCCACCTGGACGGCCGTGCGCGGACTGTAGCCCGTGTACGCCCAGTACACGGACGCCGCCGCCACGATCACGAGGATCCATGCGCCCACCGACGGCAGCGAGTACGGGCCCGTCAGCACGAACACCGTGATCGCGAGCGCCGATGCGACGGCCGCATATGCGTAGGGCGCCAGCCGCTCGATGCGCGGCAGGTCGTCGCGCAGGTCGCTGCTCTGCACGATGTGGCCGACGAAGCGCCCCGCCAGGACCGCCAGCGGCAACGCCAGGTGCACGTTCAGCCACGGCATCTTCTCGCCGGCGATGGTCAGCGCCAGGAACGTGAGCACCAGCCAGTACATGAGGAAGCGCGTCACGCTGTCCATCGGGAACGCGAGGACCGCGACGATGATGATGAGGAACGGCAGGATCAGGTG
>DATMAH010000249.1:0-2472 GCA_035583735.1 Dehalococcoidia bacterium | reverse complement strand
GCCCGAGCCTCACCAAGGGGAAGTACGTCTACGACTTCGGCGACACCGTCGGCCTCACGCCGCTCGTGAAGATGCACACGCTCGGGCACACGTTCGTGCCGCCGTCCCTCCACGCGGGCGGCCTGCGCTACCACGGCATGGCGCCCCTCATCTGCAAGCTCTACGACGAGGGCGTGATCGAGGCCGTCGCCGTCCCGCAGGTCGCGACGTTCCAGGCGGCCATCCAGTTCGCCCGGGCCGAGGGCATCCTGCCGGCGCCCGAGGCCGCCCACGCGGTGCGCGGCGCCATCGACGAGGCGCTGCGGGCCAGGCGCGAGGGCAAGCGCCGGACGATCGTCTTCAACCTCTGCGGCCACGGCTTCCTGGACCTCTCGGCCTACGAGGCGTTCCTCGCCGGCAAGCTGCAGGACTACGAGTACCCGGCCGAGAAGGTCGAGGAGGCGCTCCGCAGCCTGCCGAAGGTCAAGGCGTAGGAGGCGGCGATGACGCTCTCACGACGGACGTTCCTGGCCGGCGCCGCCGCGGCGGTGGCGGCCGCGCCGGCGACGCTGCGGGCGCAGGGCAAGGGCAAGGTGCGGCTGGCATACCTGCAGCTCGGCTGGGCGGCGACGGAGATCATCCACAAGGAGGACCTGCTGGGCCGGCGCGGCTGGCAGGCGGAGTACTCCGTGGTGCCGGGCTCGCCGGTGCCGCTGCTGAACCAGCTCACGTCGAAGAACGTGGACGCGATCGACATGTCGTTCGCGCTCGCCGCGAAGGCGTTCGAGGACGGCGCGCCGCTCAAGGTCACCGGCGTCGCGACGGCCGTGCTCGGCGCCATCGTGGCCCGCACCGGCGCCGGCATCGCGAAGGTCGAGGACCTGAAGGGCCGCAAGATCGCGGCGATCGTCGGCACGTCGACCTTCTTCGACATCCGCGCGCTGACCCTCAAGGGCTACGGGATCGACCTCCAGAAGGACGCGCAGATCGTGACGGCGACGGCGCCGCCCGACATGGTGACGCTGCTGGCCAAGGGCGACGTGGACGCGATCATCGCGTGGCAGCCCATCACCGACCAGGTGGTGCTCCGCAAGCAGGGCACCTACCTGGTGAAGCAGATCGACCTCTGGCGCAAGGCGACGGGGCGCACCTCGGGCTTCCCGGTGCACGTCTGCTACCTGGTGCACACGGACTTCCTCGGGAAGCACCCGGCGATCGCCGCCGACATCAACGACGCGCAGAAGGAGGCGGTCGACATCTGGTACAACCGCCCGGACCGCGCGATGGCGATCGTCGCCGAGGTCACCAAGCTGCCGCCCGACGTCATCCAGGTGGCGCACCGCGAGACCGTGCGGATGCTCCACGGCCTGCCCGACGAGCAGGTCGAGACGCTCATCGCGCAGCTGAAGATCAACAAGGAGTTCGGCTTCCTGAAGTCGGACATCTGGGACAATCCGGACCGTGTCCGGCGGGAATTCTTCCACCGCGTCTAGTCCCCGGGCGGGCCGCCCGTGAGCGCGCGCTGGGCGGCCCGCCTGCACCTGCCCACCCTCGTCGTCGCCGCCGCGCTCCTGGCGATCTGGTCGCTGCTATCGGCGCGGTACGGGTCCTACGTGCTCCCCTCCCCCCTCGACGTCGCCCGCGGCTTCGTCGACATCCTCCGGACCGGGGAGATCTGGCGCCACACCGGCGCCTCGCTCGGGCGCATCGCGGTCGGCTTCGGGGCGGCGGTCGTCGTCGCGGTGCTGCTGGGCCTGGCCGGCTTCGTCTCCGCCGTGGCGCGCGGCGTCGTGCGCGACGCCGTCGGGGTGCTCAACGCCACGTCCGTCTTCGTGTGGATCGTGATCTCGATCATCTGGTTCGGCCTGTCGAGCTGGGCGCCGATCTTCACGACGTTCATGATCACGCTGCCCGTCGTGGCCGCGAACATCCTCGAGGGCGTCGAGAGCGTCGACCGCCGGCTGCTCGAGATGGGCGACGTCTACCGGCTGAGCGGCCGGCAGAAGTTCGCGGCGATCGTGGTGCCCTCGACGGTGCCCTACCTCGTCGCGGGCATGAAGGTCGGCTTCGGGCTCGCCCTCAAGGTGTCGGTCGTCGCCGAGATCTTCGGCGTCACCTCGGGCATCGGCTACGTCATGAACTACAGCCGCGAGATCCTGGCCACCCAGATGGTGTTCGTCTGGGCGCTGGTGATGATCCTCGTCATGGCCGTCACCGACCGGCTGGTGTTCGAGGGACTGTCGCGCCGGCTCGCCCGGTGGCGGTGAGGCGATGGACCGCGCGGCCGGCGGACCGATGAAGCTCCTCGTCGAGGACGTCGGCAAGGACTACCTGATCCCCGTCATCGACTCCGTCTCGTTCGCGGTCGAGGCGGGCGCGTTCGTCTGCCTGCTCGGTCCCAACGGCTGCGGCAAGACGACGCTGCTCCGCATCCTCGGCGGGCTCGAGCCGGCCAGCCGGGGCCGGGTGACCCTGGACGGCGAGCCGGTGGAG
>DATMAH010000248.1:0-3242 GCA_035583735.1 Dehalococcoidia bacterium | reverse complement strand
GTGCGAAACGTTCGCCACAGGCGTGTCGTCGTGCGTCACCAGCGTCTTCCGCCAGCCGCACACGCCCCTTCAGCCGGTACAGCCGGAAGCGCCGCACATCGTCCAGCAGCACGCGCCCGTCCGGCGCCGTCCACTGCACCTGCTGCTGGAACCCGCCCCACACCGGCCCCGACACAAGCCAGTCGAACCCCGCGTGCACGATGCGCCCGTACCCCTCGCCGACGTGCGGCCCGTAGCCCGCGTTCATCGCCGCCGGCTCCAGGTAGAAGTCGACGCCGTTCAGGTCGCCGCACGCGTACCAGAGCGAGCGGTGCCACGTGTGGTCCGGCGGCCCGTCGTCCGTGATCGACTTCGGCTGTGAGCCGTCGGTGCTCTCGACGCCGGAGCCCGGGCGTCCGCTCGGCGCGACGTTCGGCCAGAAGTACGGCCGGTAATTCGGGAGCCCGTAGTGGTAGATCGTCTGCAGCAGCCCGCCGTAGTAGACGACGATGCGCCCATCCTCCTCCTGGTGCTGCAGCTCGATGCCGCGACGGACGTCGTGCGGCTGTTCGGCCCGGCGCAGCTCGAACGTGCGTCGCTCGCCCGGCGCCAGCTCGTCGACCCACCACGACACCCGCACCACGTCGCCGAGCGTGTCGACCTGCGCGGGCGTCGCGGCGTCCGTCTCCGTATCGACCATCTCGCGCGCGCCGTCCGGCGGCGTCGCCTGCGGCAGCACCGCCTCGGCGATGAAGTTGGAGCGTGGCGTGGTCGTCGGTCCGAGCTGGATCGTCGTCATCGATGCGTCTCCCGGTGCGTGCTGCGGGGCCGGCGGCGGCAGGATATCGACGCCTCCGGCTACGGGCGAGATCACGCTCGCGCGCCCCGACGCTGCCAAGCGCGCGGGCAGCGGCGCTTTCGCGCACGCACCCCACTTGATGATCCGCTCCCGGTGGAGGCTTGTGGAACGGTCAGCCCGCTACCGCAACGCGTGCCCCGCCGCCGGGACCGCCGCATACCACGGATCATCCGGCGCGATCGGGAACGTCACCCGCTCGCCCGTCATCGCCGACTTGTACATCCCCGTGATCATCTCCATGGACCGCCGGCACTCGTCGACGGTCACCAGCGGCGGCCGCTTCTCCAGCACCGCGCGCACGAAGTCGTGCACCACGGGCACGTGCAGGTGCTTCGTCTCGTCCGGGAAGAGCCGCTGCGCCTCGGCCGCGGCGGCCTCCGCCTTCGCCGGATCCGCCGACGTCAGCCGGAACGGCTCCCGCGTCGGGTCGTACGGCGATTCCGACGATACCGCCTGCAGCTCCGTCCCGAAGATCTCGAGCCGGCTCCGGTTGTCCTGCGCGTTCACCGTGACGACGACCTGGCCGACGGCGCCGCCCCGGAACCGCACCGTCGCCAGCGACGTGTCCTCCACCTGGATCGGCAGCTTCACCGTCGTCGCGTCGGCGATGAGCGACGCCGGCGCGCCCATCAGCCACGCCAGCATGTCGATGCTGTGGATGCCGTGCCCCATCGTCACGCCGCCGCACTCCTGCTCCCACGTCCCCCGCCACCAGACGCTGTAGTACGCCTCGTCGCGCTGCCACAGCGTCTCCGCCAGCCCGAACACCAGCTTCCCGAACCGTCCCTGCTCGATCAGCGCCTTCACCTGCTGCGCGCCCTGTCCGCAGCGGTGCTGGAAGACGCCCGCAAACGTCGCGCCGCCCTCCCGCTCCGCCCCGGCGATCTCGTCGAGCCCGGCCAGCGTCGGTGACACCGGCTTCTCGCAGAGCACGCTCTTGCCGGCGCGCAGCGCCGCGCACGACTGCTCGACGTGCAGGAAGGGCGGCGTGCACACGCTCACGGCGTCGACCGCCGGATGCTCCAGCATCGCCCGCCAGTCCGTGAAGACGTGCTCGATCTCGTAGGTCTTCGCCTGCTCCCGCGCCCGCGCCTCGTCGATGTCCGCGATCGCCACGACGCGCGCCAGGTCCCGGTTCATGCGGCTCCGGTACGCCAGCAGGTGCGAGTGCGAGATGCCGCCCGCCCCGATCACGCCGATGCCCAGTCGATCACCCATGCGGCCCTCCGTGGCATGAGGTTAGCCGCGGCGGGCCGCAGGCGCACGAGCCCCAGGCTGTCCGCCGGCTAGTCCGCGGCCGCCGCGATGGCGCGCGCCTCCCGGAAGGCGTCGACGATCTGCTGCCGCCGCTCCGGCCGCCCATTGAGGCTCAGGGGACTGTGGTGCGGCGCTTCGAGCGACTTGAGACGCATCAGCGACGGCATCTCGCGCAACGCGATTCCCCACGCCCGCTGTGACTTCCTCCCCAGGAGCACGACGACACGCAGGTGCGGCAGGAGGTCGAGGAAGCGGACCAGCGCCGGCAGCGCGTTCCGGATGTCGGCCACGGACGGATGGGCGATCCTCGTCGGGGTGCCGACATACCACGGCACCGCGTTCCATGAGATCAGCTCGTGGCACCGGTCGATACCGGCTTCGCGCAGGAGCGTCCAGCTATTCAGCGCGGAGGGGTCGTCGTTGTCCGCGCTCACGAAGCCCGAGCCGCCGCGCTCGGCGACCGCGCCGGGGCCGGGCGCCTCCATGAGCCGCAAGATGCGCGCTTCGACGCCGGCTTCGGTCGGGTCGACGTACGGGATCCAGGCGTGCGGATGCTCCGCCCGGAGCGCGTCGACGAATGCGGACAGCGGCCGAATTCGCTCCGCCTGCATGAGGGTGCGCTTTCGCGCGATCTCTGCTGGCTCGCGGTTCGTCTGAGGCCGGTCAAGGCGGGCAACGCAGGCTCTCATCTGTCCCTCCCTTCTGACAGAAGGATTCATGAGAGTGTTATAGCAGGTCGCGGCTGCGATGTGCGCATTTGCGATCAATGTGATGCGTGCGAGGCGCGCGGCCCGCACCGCCCTGGCATCGCGCCGGATCGTGCGCTTCGCCGTGACGCTCCCGGCGCGACCCGTACATCCGCCGCCCCTCAGCGTGCCGCGCTCGCTACCGCCAGCGTCACGGCCGAGACCGCCCGCTGCACCGCCTCGCGCTCGGCGTCGTCCAGGTCCAGCAGCGGCGGCCGCATGTGCGACGACGGAATCACGCCCAGCAGCCGCAGCGCCTCCTTCATCCGCGCCCGGTAGTTGCGCACCGGCGGCGCGAAGAGCGCGTCCGCGAGCGGCTGCACCACCTCGTCGTTGATCCGCTGCGCCCCGGCGATATCGCCGGCCTTCACCCGCCGGATCATCTCCACCTGCTCGGCGAT
>DATMAH010000247.1:0-3129 GCA_035583735.1 Dehalococcoidia bacterium | reverse complement strand
GACGGCGCGGCGGTCGACCTCGATCACGGGCGAGATGTGCGCGGCGGTGCCGGTGAGGAACACCTCGTCGGCGATGTACAGCTCCGAGCGGTCGATCGTGCGCTCGATGACCTCCATGCCCAGCTCGTCGCGGGCGAGCTGGCAGACGGAGTCCAGCGTGATGCCCTCGAGGACGTTGTCGCTGCGCTCGGGCGTGATCAGGCGGCCGTGGCGGACCATCGCCAGGTTCTCGCCCGAACCCTCGGAGACGTGGCCGTCGTCGTTGAGCATGATCGCCTCGTCGAAGCCGTTCTCGACGGCCTCCGTCTTGGCGAGGGCGCTGTTGACGTAGAGCCCGTTCACCTTCGCGCGCGCGGGGATTGAGGTGTCGGGCACGCGGCGCCAGGTGGAGGTCTGGCAGCGGATGCCGGCGTCGACCTCGAGGTAGTTGCCGAACGGGATGACGAAGCAGAGGAAATCGTCCTCGACGCCGTCGAGCTTCGGCCCGATCACCTGGCCGCTCTTGTAGGCGATCGGGCGGATGTAGACGTCCTCGCGGAAGCCGCAGCGCTCGACCACGCTCGCGCAGATGTCGGACAGCTCCTGCGCCGACTGCGGCAGGCCGATGTGCATGATGTGCGCCGACTTCTTGAGGCGCTCGATCTGCGAGAGCGGCACCATCTGGCGGATGTCGCCCCAGGTGATGGTGAGCGCGTTCCGGTCGATCGTGTAGCGCAATGTGCCGAGGCTGTACGTCCAGTAGGCGAACAGCAAGGCGAGCAGCGCGAACACGGTCGCCGCGACGTAGAGCGGGATCACCGACAGCTCGACGTCGAGCATGAGGCCACGGACGACGAGCGCGGCGGCGAGGACGGCGCACCAGGCGGCGAGCGCGCCGCCAACGAGCGAGCCGACGGTGCGGGATGGGCGGAACTCCATCAGCGCCGCGCGCCTGCCGCGGCCGCTTCAGCGATCTTCACGCCGCGCACCCACGACGCGTACTTCGGGTTGCGGCCGCGGATCGCGTCGAAGAAGAGACCCTGCAGCTTGCGCGTGACCGGCCCCATGCGGCCATCGCCGATGGTGCGGCGGTCCACCTCGACGACGGGCGAGAGGTGGGCGGCGGTGCCGGTCATGAAGATCTCGTCGGCGATGTAGAGCTCCGTGCGGTCGACCGTGCGCTCGATCACGTCGAGGCCGAGCTCGTCTTTGGCGAGCTGGCAGACGGACTCGAGCGTGATGCCCTCGAGGACGTTGTCGCTGCGCGCGGGCGTGATGAGGCGGCCGTGGCGGATGAGGACGATGTTCTCGCCGGAGCCCTCGGAGACGTGGCCGTCGTCGTTGAGCATGATGGCTTCGTCGAAGCCGTTCTCGACGGCCTCCGTCTTGGCGAGCGCGGAGTTGACGTAGAGGCCGTTGACCTTCGCACGGGCGGGGATGCTGGTGTCCGGGACGCGGCGCCAGGTGGAGGTGTGGCAGCGGCTGCCGGCCTCGGGGTCGAGGTAGTTGCCGAAGGGGATGACGAAGCAGAGGAAGTCGTCGTCGACGCCATCGAGCCTGGGGCCGATGACCTGGCCGCTCTTGTAGGCGATCGGGCGGATGTAGACATCCTCGCGGAAGCCGGTGCGGGCGACGACCTGCGCGGTGATGTCGACGAGCTCGTCGACGGAGTGGGGCAGGTTGATGTGCATGATGTGGGCGGACTTCTTGAGGCGCTCGAAGTGCTCCGGTGCCCGGAACATGAGCATCTCGCCGCGCTCGTCGCTCCAGTTGCCACGGATGCCCTCGAAGACGGCGGTGCCGTAGAGGAAGGCGTGGGTCATGACGGGCAGTACGGCCTCCTCGAGCGGGACGATGCGCTTCTGGAGGTAGCAGTACGGGCCAGCCATGATATTCGCGTCCTTTCTCGGTGGATGGGGCGATTATAGGCGGAAGGCGAATCGGCGGCCAACATTGACGCCTTTTATAGGTGGGGGATATCTTCGGGCACCAGCGGCGGCGAAGGGAGGGACGCCATGGGCGGCGACAGGGTTCGCGTGGGTACCGTGGAGATCGTGGTGATCCAGGATGCCGCGATGCTGGCGCCGTGTTCGGCGCTGTTTCCATCGGTGGCGAAGGAGCAGTGGGAGCCGCACCGGGAAGACCTGCAGGGCGACGCGGTGCCGCTCTCGATCACGTCGTTCCTGGTGCGGGCGGGCGGCAAGACGATGCTCGTCGACACGGGCATCGGCAACAAGAGCCGGCCGTTCTTCCCGAACGGGCGGCTGCCGGACGCGCTGGCGGAGGCCGGCGTGCGGCCGGAGGACGTGGACGTGGTGCTGGCGACGCACATTCATGTCGACCACGTGGGCTGGCACACGACGCCGACGGACGACGGCTTCGTGCCGACGTTCCCGAAGGCGCGCCACGTCTTCACGAAGGCGGAGTGGGACTACTTCACGGACCCGGCGTCCGCGATCCCGGGCGGCAACCAGTACGTGATCGATTCGGTGCTGCCGCTGCGGGACCGTGTGGAGATCGACCTGGTGGACTTCGCGTCGGAGCACCGGCTGACGGACGAGATCACGCTGCTGGCGACGCCGGGGCACACGCCGGCGCACACGTCGGTCGCCATCGCGTCGGGCGGTGAGGCGGCGATGATCTGGGGCGACGTCTGCCACCACCCGGCGCAGGTGACGGAGCTGTGGTCGCCGCTGTTCGACATGAACCCGACGCTGGCGGTGGCGACGCGGGAGAAGGTGCTGGAGAGGCTGGAGCGCGAGCGGACGCTGGTGCTGGCGGGGCACTTCGCGTTTCCGGGGATGGGGCGGGTCGTGACGGTGGAGGGGAAGCGCTACTGGCGGGCGGGGCTGTCCGGGTAGTCGTTGGTGGCTGGTGGCTGGTGGCTGGTGACTGGTGATTGGTGGCTGGTGACTGGTGGGTGGTGACTGGTGGGTGGTGACTGGTGGCTGGTGATCGGTGGCTGGTGACTGCTCCCGTGTCTGGCGGGCTAGTGTGCGGGGGCGTCGGCGCCGGCGAGGCCGGGGCGTCCGGACCAGGACCAGGCGAGGTTGGTGCGGCTGCAGCCCATGAGGACGCCGTGGAGCGTCGACGGGTGGAGGAAGATGCCGGCGGGATGCGGGTCGTCGGGACGGCGTCCGGCGTAGCGCA
>DATMAH010000246.1:0-10625 GCA_035583735.1 Dehalococcoidia bacterium | reverse complement strand
TGGCCACCGAACTTGCCCTCGGTGGCGATCTCGACGAGACGCGACAGCGTCTTTCGGGTGAGGATGTTGCGGCGCATGGTGTCGCGCCCGGTCTCGCTGCCGAAGACCTGGCGAAGCTGCTCGCCCTGGGGGCCGGCGCCGACGACCATACGCTCCAGCTCGGCGTCGACCTCGGCTTCGCTGACCTCGATGCCCTCGGCCACAGCGGCCTGGGCCAGCACCAGCGAACGCCGGATGCGCCCTTCGGCGATGGGCTTCAGCTCCTCGTGCAGCTCCTCGGCGGTGCGCCCGATCATGGACAAGTATCGGGCCATGTCCTCTTCGCGTTCGGGGTGCACACCCTGATCGTGCAGCATGCGGTCGATCTCGGACTCGACCATGACGGGCGGGAACTCGATGGTGGCCTGCTCGACGAGCTTGTCGAGGATCTCGTCGTGCCAGGCCTGCTCGCGGCGCTCGGTCTCGGCTCGCTCGATGTCGGCGCGGATGCGCTCGCGGAGCGCATCGACGGACTCGAAGCCTTCGCCGACGCCCTTGGTGAACTCGTCGTTGAGCTCTGGCAGAACCTCTTCCTTGACCTCCTGGATGGTGACGGAGAAGCGGCATTGCTTGCCGCTGAAGCGCTCGTCGCTGATGTTCTCGGGGACGTCGAGGCCGAATTCGAAGCTGTCGCCTTTCGCATGGCCGAGGAGCTGCTCCTCGAAGCCGGGGAAGAGCACGTCGCGGTCTTCCTTCAGCCGTATTTCGGCCTCCTGCTTGTTGACGAGCACTTCGTCGCCGACCTTGCCTTCGACCTCGAGGCGGACGACGTCCTCCCACTGGACCGGACGCTCGACCGGCTCCAGGGTGGCGGCGGTGCGGCGCACGGCGGTGAGTGCCTCCTCGATGCGCTCGTCGGTGACCTGGATGGGCGTGATCTCGACGCGCACGGACTGGTAGTCGCCCAGCTCGACGGTGGGGCGGACGGGGATGGTCGCCTTGACGACGAGCGGATCCGTCGTTTCGACGACGAGACGGGGGCGCGCGACGGGGAAGATGCTCTCGTCGGCCTCGAGGGCCTGGCGGTAGGCGTCGGGGACGACGATGTCGAGCGCTTCGTCCAGGATGCGCTCTTCGCCGAAGTACTGGCGCACCATGGCGGCGGGCGCCTTGCCGGGGCGGAAGCCGGGGACGCGCGCCCTGGGGGCGAGCTTGCGCAGCGCCTTCTGGCGCGCATCGTCGAGCCGCTCGGGCTCGATCTCGATTGTCATCAAAATCTGGGACTCAGGGAGCTTTTCGGTCGAGACCTTCACGCGCCAACCTGCTGGAATCAGGGCCGCTGGACACAACGACGGCCGCCGCTGGCGACCGCCCTGCGTCCGACCGTGGCCGTTCTGTTGGGAAGTATAGCAAGCGTGTCGCAGGGGGCATCGCGGTGTCCATATCGCTCGCGGCGCGCGGCTAGCTGGCGGTGCGGCCGGCGAGCGTGGTGCGCGCCAGGAAGGCATCGAACAGGCGGCGCATCAAGGGGTGGAACGCTGGCTCGTGCGGCTCGACGCGCTCGGGGTGCCACTGGACGCCGACGACCCAGGTGTGCGCCTCGCTCTCGACGCCCTCGATCATCTCGCCCTGGGGATCGTGGGCCCAGGCGACGGGACGCAACCCCGGGGCGAGCACGCCGGCGGTGACCGCCTGGTGGTGGCGCGAGTTGATGCGGACGCTGGTGGAGCGGAGTGCGGCAGCGAGGCGGCTCTCGGGGTCGACGCGCACGTCGTGCCAGCGGGACGGGTAGCCTTCGGTGCGGTAGTCGGCGCGATGCTCACCGGAGTCGATGTGCTGGAGGAGCGCGCCGCCGAAGGCGACGTTGAGGAGCTGATGGCCGCGGCAGATCGCCAGCACCGGGATGTCGCGATCGAGCGCCCGGCGCACACAGGCGAGCTCCATCTCGTCGCGCTCGCGGGAGGTCTCGTTCACGCGCGGATGGCGCTCCGCCGCGCCGTAGGCGTGCGGGTCGACGTCGATGCCGCCGGTGAGCACGAGGCCATCGAGCGTGGGCAGCACGGCGTCGAGCCGTGACGCGGCCTCGGCGTCGAGGTCGACGACGATGCCACCGGCCTCCTCGACGCGCGCCCAGTAGCGGTCGACCGCTTCACCCGGCACGTCTTCCCAGCGCGTGACGCCGATGCGTGGTCCGTGCATGCGATCCACGGTAGCGACCCGGCGGCGTCGCGAGAAGGGGGCCGGCGCGGCCCCTCGTGGTCGCGATGCGGTGTGCGCGCGGGTCAGGCGTCGAAGTCGTCCTCGACGTCCTCGGCCTCTTCGGCGCTGGCAGCCTCGAAGAGGCTCGTCTCGCGCGTCTCGGTCTCGGCCTCGGCCTCCTCGGTGTCTTCCCACTCTTCGCTGTCGTCGGCGAAGTCGTCCTCGTCGTCGGCGTCGGCGCGGAGCATGCCCTCCTTCACGTAGGGGCGGACCAGCTCGCCGGCCTTGCCGCCGGGGAAGGAGAGCTTGCCCGCCTGCGACGGGTGCTGGAACGTCTCCTTGATGATGATGCGCACGTTGTCGCCCTCGATGCCGGCGACGGCGGCGGCGTACTTGTTGCCACCGGCGATGAGGCGCGAGAGGCGCAGCGCGAGCTTGGGCTCGACGTCACCGAGGTACTCGTCGGCCATGGTGGTCAGCGTCAGGCGGTTGCCGTCGGGCTTGAGGGCCACCTCGTCGCCGGCGGAGAGCGTGGCGAGCGTCCTGGCGCTGGTCATGCGGAGCGTGGTGACGCCGGTCTTGCCCATCTCCTCGATGAAGAGGCTGGTGTCGACCTGCTGCGCCCTGTCCGGCTCCGCCTTGGCGCGCGCCGAGGCGAGCCGGTCGAGGTTCTTGCGGGCGATGGCGTTGGTGGGATCGATCTCGAGGGCGCGCTGGTAGGCCTCGCGCGCCTCCTTGATGCGGCCGGTCTCGCTGAGGGCTTTGCCGAGGCGGTTGAAGGCCTCGTGGTCGTCCGGAAAGACCTTGATGATCGCCTCGTTGGCGGTGATGGCGTCGTCCCAGCGGCTCTGCATGGCGAACTGGATGGCCTGCTCCGTCCGCGTCCGCTTCATGCGCGTCTTGTCTTCTGCCTGGTAGGTCATGGTGTCCTTCTGAAAGCGTCCTGCTGAATGTCGCGTGATTGTAGATGGCGCCCATAGCGGATACAAGAGCGATCCGGCGACTGCAACGCTGTCCACGGCATCCTGTCCACACCCTTCACGTCTCCGAAACACTGCGGGGATGGCAGGGGGGCGGGTCCTCGCCCGTGGGGGCCGGCGGCCCTATAGTCAGGGCATGAGCGAGGCATCACCTTCTGTCAACGAGACCATCGTCCGGGGCATCGTCGTGGGGGCGTTCCAGGAGAACTGCTGGGTGATCGGCAACCGGCGGACGGGCGAGGCGATCTGCGTCGACCCGGGCGGCGATGAGGGGGAGATCCTGGCGATGGCGCGCGACATGGGCGTGCGCATCAAGTACATCGCCAACTCTCACGCGCACATCGACCACATCCTGGGCGTGCGGGAAGTGCAGGCGCAGACCGGGGCGAAGTTCCTGCTGCACGAGGGCGACCTCGCCATCGCGCGCGGCACGGCGGAGATGGCGAAGCGCTGGATGGGCTCCGAGATCGAGCCACCGCCGGACCCCGACGCCTTCCTCAACGACGAGGATGAGATCGACGTCGACGGGCTGAAGCTGAAGGTGTTCCACACACCGGGGCACACGCCGGGCAGCGTCTGCTTCTACGCCAACGGCGTGCTCTTCGCGGGCGATACGCTGTTCGCGGGGAGCATCGGCCGGACGGACCTGCCGGGCGGCGACTACGACCAGGAGATGGCGAGCATCGTCGAGCGGCTGCTGGTGCTGCCGGACGATACGATCGTGCTGCCGGGCCACATGCAGCAGACGACGATCGGGCACGAGCGGCAGCGGAACCCGTACGTGCGGATGGAGCTGGAGCGGCGAGGCGCGGTGTAGCCACACTACGCATCTAGCCGCGCGCTGGCATCCCGCACAGGGTGGATCCGCAGTTCGTGCAAATACCGGTGGTACGACTGAAGCGCGGCCATCGCGCGGACGGCGCGCTCCGGGTAGTGGTAGCCGGGGACGTGCGACGCGTCGAGCATGAGGCGGCCGCGGGCGACGGCATCGCCGCCCATGTAGACGCCCATGATCGGCTTGTCGGACACGCGGGCCAGGTGCGAGATGGCGCGCGCCGTGCGCTCCGGCTCGGTGACAGCCTGAGGCGTCAGCAGCACGATCACGCCGTCGACGTTCGTGTCGCGGATGACGATCTCGATCGCCGCCTGGTAGCGGTCGGCGGCGGCGTCGCCGAGCACGTCAACGGGGTTGGCAGACGATGCGGCAGCGGGGAGGGCGCTCGCCAGCATGTCGCGGGAGACGGGCGTGAGCTGCGCCAGCTCCAGGCCGAAGCGCTCGACGGCGTCCGCGGCCATGACGCCAGGGCCGCCGGCGTTGGTGACGATGGCGATGCGCTTGCCCTTCGGCGGCGGCAAGTACGAGAACGCCAGCGTGTAGTCGAACAATTCGGCCATCGTGTAGGCGCGCGTGATGCCGACCTGCCGGAACGCCGCGTCGACGACGGCGTCGGACGCGGCGAGCGAGCCGGTGTGCGACTGCGCGGCGCGGGCGCCGGCGGCGCTGCGCCCCACTTTCATGATGACGACGGGCTTCTTCGGCGTCGTGGCGCGTGCCACTTCGAGGAAGCGGCGGCCGTCGGTGAAGCCTTCGAGATAGCCGACGACGAGCTTCGTCTGCGCGTCGTCGCGCAGGTAGTCGAGCAGGTCCACCTCGTCGACATCGGCCATGTTGCCGAGGGAGACGAACTTCGAGAAGCCGGCGCCGATGGCGCGCGCCCAGTCGAGGATCGCCGTCGCCATGGCGCCGGACTGGCTCATCAGCGCGACTTCGTAGCGGAAGGGCGCGGACTCGGCGAAGGTGGCGTTGAGGCTCGTGAAGGTGTTGATGATGCCGAGGGAGTTCGGGCCGATGATGCGCACGCCGCCCGCGCGCGCGCGCCCGACGATGTCCTGCTCGCGCGCGAGGCCGGCTGCGCCCGTCTCGCGGAAGCCGGCGGTGATGATGACGGCGGCGCGCACGCCCTTGCGCGCGCAGTCGTCGATGACGGCGCCGACGGCGGGCGCGGGGACGGTGATGGCGGCGAGGTCGACGGGCCCGGGGATGTCCTCGAGCCGGGCGTACGTGCGCAGGCCGAGGACGGATTCGGCGCTTGGGTTGACGGGGTAGACGGGGCCCGGGAAGCGGGCGCGGACGATGTTATCGAGCAGGACGTAGCCGAGCTTGAGCGGGTCGCGCGAGGCGCCGACGACGGCGACGCTGCGCGGGGCGAAGAAGCAGTCGAGCTCGCGGGCCATGGGGCATTCTACGTTGGCCGGGCGCCGGGTAGTCCGTCCGGGGTACCGTGCCGAGGCGTCGCGCGTATCGAACAGAAGACGCGGGGCTGTCACATCGTGGTAACACCGGGGCTGTAGGGTGGAGGTGCTACCAGTAGCTGGAGCCGGACGCATCTCCGGTCACGCACTGGCTGTCACGCTACGGCGCGGGCTCCCAACCCGCAGGCGGGCGGATGCCGCAGCCTCGGGACCGCACCAACGGGGCGGTACCTTCTGAGGCGCAACTCCTCCCTCGCCGGAGATCGTCCCCATGGCCCAGCGCCGGCATCCGCCGGCCGGAGCGTGACAGCCAGCCCCTCTTCCGTCTCGCCGGCGTGCACCGGCGTGGCGAATCCGCGCAACTCTGCCGCATGCGGACGGCGGCGCGGGGTGCCCCGAAGCTATACTGACGCGCGAGAAGCACAGCGATCAGCCCCGGACGGGCGAGATGGAGGATGAGATTGGGTACACGAGCCAAGGTCGCGATCCTGCGCACGAAGCCTGAGACGGCGATCGCGGACTACGAGCGGCTGATGCAGCTCGGGGGCATGGAGCAGGCGCTGGACCGCTCGGCGACGACCATCCTGAAGGACAACATCTCCTGGCACTTCCCGTTCCCGTCGGCGAACACGACGCCGTGGCAGCTCGAGGGCGCGGTGGTAGCGCTGCGAAACGCCGGCTTCAACGACGTGGTGTGCGTGCAGAACAAGACGGTCGTGACGAACGCCTTCAAGGGCGAGGACCTCAACAAGTACGTGCCCGTCTTCCGGCACCACGACATCCCGGTCAAGTTCAACTTCCGGGACGAGGACATGAAGTGGGAGGTCTACGAGCCGAAGCGGAAGATGCTGGTGCTGGACAAGATCTTCCCGGGCGGCATCAAGATCCCGGACTACTTCCACGGCAAGAACATCGTCCACCTGCCGACGATGAAGTGCCACATCTACACGACGACGACGGGCGCGATGAAGAACGCGTTCGGCGGGCTGCTGAGCACGAACCGGCACTACACGCACAGCCACATCCACGAGACGCTGGTGGACCTGCTGGCGATCCAGAAGGAGATCCACACCGGCATCTTCGCGACGATGGACGGCACGACCGCCGGCAACGGCCCCGGCCCGCGCATCATGCACCCGACGACCAAGAACGTCATCCTCGCGTCGGCGGACCAGACGGCGATCGACTCCGTGGCGACGAAGATCATGGGCTTCGACCCGATGAAGGTCGACTACATCCGCATCGCGCACGAGCAGGGTCTCGGCGTGGGCGACCCATCGGAGATCGAGATCGTCGGCGACACGGACGTGGCGAACGAGGACTGGCAGTTCAAGGTCGGCGGCCACATGCACAGCTTCCTGGGCTGGATGGCGTGGTACGGGCCGACGAAGTTCCTCCAGAAGATCGTCACGCGGCCGCCGTTCGTCGCTGGGCCGATCCTGTTCAGCGAGGTGTTCCACGACTACTACCACTGGCCGCTGAAGGAGAAGAAGGTGTACGAACGCTGGCGCGCGGAGTCGCCGTGGGGCCGCCTCTTCGCGAAGTACGACGAGGAGGGCGCGCAGGCGCCGAGCACGGCGGCCGCGGTCAGGTAGCCGTCCCCCAGTCCACAGCCCGGAGTAGAGAGCGCCCGCCCTCCGGCGGGCGTTCGCGTCGTCGCGGCGGCGGGCGTACGATCTCCCATGCGATGATCGCCATCTCGACGATGCTCCCGGATGGGCGCGCTCGGGGTGCGCCGTTCGTGCTGGTGCACGGCGCGGCGAACTCGGCGCTGGTATGGACGTTCTGGCAGCGGGAGCTGGCGGCGCGCGGCCACATCTCCCACGCCATCGACCTGCGGGGGCACGGGCACAGCAGCGCGTGCGATCTGTCGCGAACGTCAATGCAGGATTACGCCGACGACCTGCTCGCCTTCCTCGCAACGCTCGCCGCGCCGCCGGTGCTCGCCGGCTGGAGCATGGGCGGGCTGGTGGCGATGCTTGCGGCGCAGCGGACGACGGTGCGGGCGATCGTGGGGCTGGCGCCGAGCACGCCGGCGCGGCGGCGCGACGAGAGCGTGGAGCTGAGGACGGGCGAGTTCGACGCGACGGAGTACGGGGTGCGCCTGGACGACGCCGGCCCGCAGGCGGCGATGTACGACCTCGACGCCGAGGAGCGGCTGCTGGCGCTCGCGTCGTGCGGGCGGGAGTCGCGTTACGCGCGGGACGAGCGCGCGGCCGGCGTCGTCGTCGAATCGCTGCCGTGCCCGCTCCTGATCGTCACGAGCACGGCCGACGATCAGTGGCCGCGGTCGCGCTACGACGGGCTGCATCTGGCGGCGGAGCACCTCAGCGTGGACGGCGCGTCGCACTGGGGGCTGGTGCTGAACCGGCGGGCGGTCGCGTCGCTGGTGCCAGACGTGCTGCGGTGGGCTCAGGGGCGGCGGTGATGCAGGCGCCGTTGCCGGGGGTGGCGCCGTGCGGCGCGGCGCGGTAGACGCGCGGCGCGCGCGCCGCTTTCAACTTTCGACTGTCAACTGTCAACTCCGGGTAGCTGACAGCTCTCGTCAGCGATGCCCGTCGCGGCTGGAGACGCGGGCGTCGTCGCCGACGTCGAAACGGCGGACGAGGCGGAACATCTCGAGATCGACGGTGCGGTTGTGGCCGATGACGTCGCGCAGCGGGACCGGCACGATCTGCTGGCCCTGGAGCGCCGTCATGACGCCGGTCTTGCCCTCGTGGATGTAGTCGACGGCCGCGGCGCCCATGCGGGTCGCCAGCACGCGGTCGAAGATGGACGGCGAGCCGCCGCGCTGCACGTGCCCCAGCACGGTGACGCGCGCCTCGACGCCCAGCCGCTGCTCGATGGCCTCGGCGAGGCGCGTGCCGACGCCGCGCGTGGCGAGCCGCGGGTGTCCGAACTGGTCGACCTCCGTGGACGTCACCTGCGATTCGAGGCCGGCGACGTGCGCGCCCTCGGCGACGACGACGATGCTGAACTGTCGCGCCTCCATGCGGCCCTGCACGTGGCCGACGACCTCGTCGAGGCTCATCGGCTCCTCCGGGATGATGATGAGGTCGGCGCCGCCGCCGATGCCGCCCATCATGGCGAGCCAGCCGGCGTCGCGGCCCATCACCTCCACCACCATCACGCGGCGGTGCGATTCGGCCGTGGTGTGCAGCCGGTCGAGCGCCTCGCCGACGATGTCGACGGCGGAGTCGAAGCCGATGCAGGCGTCGGTGTGCGGCACGTCGTTGTCGATGGTCTTCGGGACGCCGACGACGGCGAACCCGCGCTCGGCGAGCTTCGCCGAGACGCTGAGGGTGTCGTCGCCGCCGATCGTCGCGAGGGCGTCGATGCCGCGGCGGCGGAGGTTCTCCTCGACCTGCCGCATCTCCTCCTCCTTGCGCGCCGGGTTGGTGCGCGAGGAGCCGAGGATGGTGCCGCCGAGGTGGAGGATGCCGCTGATCTCGTTTGGTGAGAGGGGGGCGACGTCGCCCTCGCCGAGGAGGCCGGCCCAGCCCTCACGCACGCCGTACACCTCGTCGTCCAGCATCCACGCCCGGTAGGCGATGGCGCGGATGGCCGCGTTGAGTCCCGGGCAATCGCCGCCGCCGGTGAGGACGCCTATGCGCATGGTGACACCTCCTTGCGTCTGTTTTCGACAGCATACGCGGCGAAGGAAGCGGGCGGCGGATCGGGAATACCCCCATCGTCGGCGGGCGCGGACACCGCATCCACACGGGCTGCGCGATGCGGGGGAGCCACGGGAGCGAGGGGCCTGCCAGATCGCGCCCGGGGTGGTGCGAGCGCGAGGACGTCAGGGCGGGAAGGTGCCGCGCAGCAGCGTGTCGCCGTTGAGCACGTACATGAGGCCGTTGCCCTCGTCGACGGAGACGGCGCGAAGGTCCGTGAACTGTGGACTGACGATCTGGCGGAGGAACACGCCGTCGGCGGTGGCGACGACGATGCGCTTGTTACCGCGGTCGGCGACGACGATGCGGTTCGACCCGGGGAGGACGGAGATGGACACCGGGGAGAGGAGCGGCCGGTCGATGCCGGCGAGGGGGAAGGGCGCCTCGGCCTTGCCGACGAAGCGGCGCACGCCGGCGGCCTGGTCGAGCACGTAGACGTCCTGGCCGACGGCGATCTCCGTCGCGTCGGCGAGGTCCGCACCGTCGAGGAGCGCCGTGCGCTCGCTGTCGAAGCCGCCCTGGCCGGGCAGGTAGCGCCAGACCTGGTCGCCCTCGACATCGAGGACATAGAGATTGCCGGCGGAAGAGGTGATCGAGGAGACCGAGCCGAGCCCCTGCACGTCGCGCACGACGAGGGGAAGCGAGCCGCGGCCGGGGAAGTAGGCGAACGCGTTGCGCTGGTCATCGATGATGGCGAGGCTGTCGGTCTCGGGCAGCCAGGCGATGTGCGCGGGTACGCCGACCGTGGCGAATCCCGCGAGGTCGCCCTCGCCCAGCACCTCTTCGGGGGGGCCGCTGCCGTCGAGCGGGGCCCGCAGGACGCGGTGGCCTTCGGCATCGAGGAAGTAGGCGTCGTCGCCGCCGACGACGGCGTTGAGCGCGGAGAGGTCGCCGGAGACGGTCTGCGCCAGCTCGACGACGGTGGCGAGGTCCGGCACCTCGAAGACGGCGTCGAGGACGGCGAGCGCGGCGGAGACATCGGCCTGCAGGGACGCGACGGCCGGGTCGTCCTCCCGGATGTTCTCGGCGTCCGCGAGCTTCGCCCGGGCGTCGGTCAGCAGTTGGCGGCGCAGCCCGGGATCGCTCGTCGCCTGGGCGCGCGCGTTGGACTCGCGCGCGGATGCGAGGAGCTCGGCGAAGCGCTCCTCCCGGTTCTCGGCGACGGACGACGGGAGCTGCCAGTAGAGCAGCAGTCCGACGAGGGCGATCGCCAGCGCGGCGAAGATCGCGAGGCGGGGCACCTGGAACTGCGGCATGACGGAGCCGGTTGAGCGGCGATAGCGCGGACCGGCGGCGTTGCCGCGGACGCGCACGCCGGCGGTGGGCGGCGGCGATGCGGACTGCTTGATCTCCTCGACCTGGCTGAGGATGGGCGCCTGGGCGGGCGCCCAATCGGCGGGGGCGGCGCCCCCGAGCGACGCGGACGCGCGCGCGGCCGTGGGCGCGCCGGTCGGGCGGGGTGCGGCGAGCGCCTGCGTCTCGGTTGTCGCATCAGGGGCGGCATCGCCGGCACTGGATGCGGCCTCGGCCAGTGCGGCGG
>DATMAH010000245.1:0-4122 GCA_035583735.1 Dehalococcoidia bacterium | reverse complement strand
CGTTCACGATCAACGGGGAGCGGTACGAGCTCTTCATCGAACCCAACGTGACGTTGCTCGACGCCGTGCGCGACGAGGCGCGACTCACGGGCGCGAAGGAAGGCTGCGGCACGGGCGACTGCGGCGCCTGCTCGATGATCGTCGACGGCCGCCTCGTCACCTCGTGCCTCATGCTGGCGGTCGAGGCCGACGGCGCCGAGATCACCACGATCGAAGGGCTCGCCCGTGACGGCGAGCTCCACCCGCTGCAACGGGCGTTCATCGAGCGCGGCGCGGTGCAGTGCGGGTATTGCATTCCCGGCATGATCCTCGCGGGGAAGGCTCTTCTCGACGCGAACCCGCGCCCCACCGAAGACGACATCCGCCGCGCCATCGCCGGCAACCTGTGCCGGTGCACGGGCTACACCAAGATCGTCGAGGCCATCGCGGCCGCGGCCGAGGAACTCCAGGGAGTGACGCCATGACCCTCACCGCCGAACCCGTCCGAGCGGAATTCGCCGTCGTCGGCAAGCCGACCCCACGCGTCGAGGGAAGCAAGAAGGTCACCGGCAAGGCCCTCTACGCCGCGGACATCCAGCTTCCGGGTATGCTCCACGCGAAGCTCCTTCACGCGCCGTACGCGCACGCCCGCATCACGCGCATCGACACGTCGAAGGCGCGCATGGTCGAGGGAGTCGAGCTCGTCTTCACCGCGAAGGACCTGCCCCAGTTCGAGGCGCGCCGGCGCTCCAACCGGGCCTACGTCCTCCTGGCGGACGACGAGGTCGTGTTCTACGGCCAGCCGGTCGCGGCCGTCGTCGCGCGCACGCCAGCGATCGCGGAAGAGGCGCTCGACCTCATCGACGTCGAGTACGAGCCGCTGCCCGCCGTGCTGGACCCCGTCGCGGCCATGGAGCCGGACTCGCCGCTCGCGCGCCAGCCGGTGCAGGACATCGACCGCTCGGAGGCCCAGGGTCACGTCTCGCTGAACGTGCAGGAGCAGCAGGGCGCCGGCAAGCCGACCAACATCGCGTCGCAGGTGCGCTTCACCCGCGGCGACGTCGAGCAGGGCTTCGCCGAAGCTGACGTCGTCGTCGAGCGGACGTACCGCAGCGCGTTCATGCACCAGGGATACATCGAGCCTCACGTCACCGTGGCCGACTACGACCCGGCGTCCGACGAGCTCACGCTGTACACGGGCACGCAGGGACAGTTCTTCGTCCGCGACCAGATCAGCAACATGTTGCGCATCCCGGAGACGAAGGTCCGGGTGGTGGGCATGGAGCTGGGCGGCGGCTTCGGCGGGAAGATCTTCCTCACGCAGGCGCTGGCGGCCGTGCTCGCTCGCGCCGCGGGGCGCCCCGTGAAGCTGGTCTATTCGCGGTCGGAGGACCTCATGTCGGCCACGCCGTCAGGGGCGTGCGTGGTGGAGATCAAGACCGGCATGAAGCGCGACGGGCGCTTCACCGCGCTGAAGGCGCGACTCATCTACGATTCCGGGGCCTTCCCGGGCGCGCCCGCGGTGGTCGGGGCCATCCTGCTCGGCGGCTCGTACCGCTTCCCGAACCTGGACATCGAGTCGTTCGAGGTGCTGACGAACAAAGTGAGCGTCGGGGCCATCCGCGCGCCGGGCGCGCACAATGCGGCCTTCGCCATCGAGTCGCAGATCGACGAGATGTGCCGCAAGCTCGGTCTCGACCCGCTCGAAACCCGTCTCCTGAACGCGGTCGGTGAGGGCGACGAGATGCCCGGCCAGCAGAAGTACCCGCGCATCGGGCTGCGCGAGACGCTGGAGGCCGTGGCGCGGAGCGACCTGTGGCGAGACCGGGAGGCGTTCAAGGCCTCGGCGCCGCCGGGGACGAAGCGCGGCGTCGGCCTCGCCGTCGGCGGATGGCTGGGCGGGCTCCAGCCGGCCAGCGCCATCGTCGAGCTCAACGGCGACGGCACCATCAACGTCGTCGTCGGCGCCAACGACGTCACGGGAACGACGACCACCTTCGCGCAGATCGCCGCCGAGGAGCTCGCGGTCGATATCGACCAGGTGAACGTGCTCGTGGGCGACACGCGGTCCGCTCCGTTCGCCGGAATGAGCGCGGGCTCGAAGACGTTGTTCACCGTCGGGCGTGCGGTCAAGGCGGCGGCGGAGGACGCACGGCGGCAGATTCTCGCGGTCGCCGCAGAACGCCTGGGCGTGACGGCGGAGGACGAGCTCGAGATGTCCGGCGGGGAAGTCCGGGTGAAGGGACAGCCCGACAAGGCGCTGAGCTTCCGGCGCATCGGCGGCATCACCACCGGCTTCGGCGCGCAGCACGCGCCCATCGTCGGCCGCGGGTCGATCACCGCGCGCCGGCAGGCGCCGGGCTTCACGGCCCAGCTCGCCGGAGTCGAGGTCGACGAGGCGACGGGCGAAGTGACCGTGCTCCGCTGGGTGAGCGCGCAGGACGCGGGGTTCGCCGTCAATCCCCTGAACGTCGAGGGCCAGATCCAGGGCGGCACGACACAGGGGATGGGCATCGCCCTCTGGGAAGAGATGATCTTCGACGACCAGGGCCGGCTGCGGAATCCGTCGCTCCTCGACTACCGCATGCCCACGGCCGCGGACGTTCCCGCCATCGAGACCATCATCGTCGAGGTGCCGTCGGAGGACGGGCCGTACGGCGCGCGCGGCGTGGGAGAGCCCTCGATCGTCCCGGGCGCGGCGGCGGTGGGCAACGCGATTCGGGACGCCCTGGGCGTGCGCGTCGACGAAGCCCCCATCACGCCTGAGCGCATCCTGCGCGCGCTCGGCAGGATCTAATCCGGCGACCGCCAGAGGACTGCGTGCAACCGCACCGGCTCGTCGAATCCGCGTAGCGCCACGTCTCCTCGATCCGCGAACGCGAACCCCTTGCCGGCGCAGAGCTGCCGGACGACGTCCGAGCAGAGCACCTCGCCCGGTTCGGCGGCGTGACAGATGCGAGCAGCGAAGTCCACCGCTGCGCCGAACAGGTCCCCTTCTTCAGCGATGGGCTCTCCGGCGTTCAGGCCGATGTGCACCTGAAGGTCGGGGTCACCTCGCTCTGCGACGGCGCGCTGAATGGCGCAGGCGCACCGCACGGCGCTAGCGGCGGAGAAAAAAGACGCCATGATGCCGTCGCCCGTATGCTTGACCTCGGCGCCGTCGTGCTCCCTCAGCGCCAGTCTCACGATGGCGTTGTGCGCCTGACGCACGGCTTGCGCGTGCTCGTCGCCGCGCCGGCGGGCAAGGGACGTCGACCCTGTGATGTCCGTGAACAACAGGGTTACCGTCCCCTCTGCCCCGGCTTCCCGCGGCGCCAGGCCGATGTCGACGCCGAGAAACTCGCCCATCGCCGCGAGCGTCGCGCCGGCGTCCCCTTCCCAGGGATTGTGTTGCATGCCGTCGAGCGCGACGAACCGTGCCCGAGGGATGAGCGCGGCGAGCGCCCTGCCCTGGCCGACAGGGATCGCCAGGCTGTCCCGCCGGTGCAGTACCAGCGTGGGCGCCCGTACCGCCGCCGCCAGCGCGGACACGTCGAGCTCGTACGCGAGCGCGTACAAACGCGCGGCCATCTCGGCAGAGATGAGCTCGCGGAAGCGGCCGGGCCGGCGGAACTCCGTGGCGCGCGCGTCGGGATTCGTCCGGTGGCTCAACAGGAGAAGCGCCGCATCTGGCATGACGCGGAACGTTTCGAGGAGACGGTCCTTCCACTCGGCCGTCGCGATGTCGGCCCCGCGGGCATAGGCGCCATCCAGGATCAGCCGCGAAACGCGCTCGGGATGCCGGGCGGCGTACGCCACCGCGATGGGTCCCCCGAACGCAGTTGCGTACAACGTGACCTCGCCCGGCGTCAGCTCTTCGATGACGGCCTCGAGGTCGAGGGTCAGCGCTTCGAGGTCGGCCCGGGCGGGACGCCGCTCGGACAGCCCATTGCCGCGCGTATCGTATCTCATGACCGTGAATGCGCGCGCCAGCGCTTCGAAGAACGCCCGGTAGGACTCGTCGGCCCACAGCAGCTCGAGGTGGCTCACCCAGCCCCGCACGTATACCAGCGGAGGCCCCTGCCCGTGCGTGCAACAGGCGATGCGCACCCCGTCCGCCGTGGTGACGAACCGGATCGCGGCGCTCATGGCGGCCCCCTTTTC
>DATMAH010000244.1:0-7618 GCA_035583735.1 Dehalococcoidia bacterium | reverse complement strand
GGCGAGCGCCTTCTTCTTGGCGTCGGCGGTGCCGGTGTTGCCGGAGATGATGGCGCCGGCGTGGCCCATGCGGCGTCCGGGCGCACCTGCTCGTCCGCGACCGCCCGCCGCTCCCGGCGTTCGACGAGCGTGCGTGGGGCGCCCTCCTCGCTCGCGCCGAAGTCCCGATCGACGCACAGCTCGCCGCATTCGCCATCAGCCGCGCCGAGTTGTGCGCCGTGCTCCGGACGCTTTCCGGCGACGACTGGCAGCGCACCGGAATCCACGAGGAGCGCGGCGAGATCGTGTTGATCGACATCGTGCGATCGATCGCGGAGCACGAAGAGGAACACCTGGCGCAACTGCTGTCCGTTGACGGTTAGCCGGGGTTCCGCACGTGCTTAGGTATCGCCTAGTTGGCGCCCTCGTTCCACGTGAACTTCCGCGTCCAGCTGCTGGCCAAGTCGTTCCTGTGGGTCCCGCATGTCGTATGACACGTGCTTGCGCTTGGATATTTCGTAGTGTTCCGACTTGTGGTTGTCGGAGGACTGTTTACCGTGATGTCCCACTCGTGGACGTGGCTTCCAAAGAAATCACAACTGTCGCCGTGGTCATCGATCGTCTCACCGACCTTCTTACTATAGTAGGTACCAAGAACAGACCCCGGAACGGTGAACGCACTAGCACTCGTGATATTGACGTGGGTGTACATTGGCGCGGCGCGCAGCGTGCCGTGGTGGAACTCCGTGACCCACACAGTCATTCGCTCACATACCTCGGATCCCGTCTGGTTCACAAGCGGCGTGCCTTTGAAGACCGCACCTCCTGCGGAGTTCGTCGTCACCATAACGCCTCTGAAGTACCAGGAATTACCGTAACCATCGTCGTCGTCATCCCAGTCCAGCCCCACTCCAGAGCTCCAGGGCGAGACGCACGCCGTGTGCCATCCGCAAGTCAGCGTCGGTGACGAGCCGGACGATTTCGTTGGCGGTGTCATCTGTACGATTATTTGATAGCCCGTCTGGTGCCCTGAGGTGCCGTTAGGCCAGCCGACGCCGATGCTCACGCCAAGGACAACTGCAAGTGCGGCCAGAAATCTCATCTCTTCCGTCCTTTACTCCGCTTTACTTGGTGGCTGCCGCGACAGCCTCCGCGACGCGGATCAACTCGGGTTCTGACAGGTTGAACGCGTAGACAGTGGTTGTTCCAAAGTCCTCGGGAAAGATGATGTTAGACGTTTGACCCGTACCGTCAGGCGAGACGGGCCGGATGAGGATCGCGGTTCGGCCGTCGATCGTGGTGACCGAAACCGATTCCTCGGCGGCGTCGATGCCCAAAGCGCGCGAGACGGAGCGGGTGAGAAGGATAGTGGCCGGGCCCCCGTTGGCGGCCGTGCCGACATACTCGCGGTTTATACTGGTCACGCTTCCGGAACACTCAATGACTTGAGGCTCGGGCGGCGATTGCTGGAAGCCCGGCAGATCAGGTTCCGCACGGAGATCGAGGTGCGCGGCACGGTCGCGAGAGGCTGCGCGACAGCCGCCTGCCAAGCGTTCTTCTCGCGCCTCGCGCAATGCTGCCGGCCAGTCTGCCGGCGTCGGGGCGATGAACACGCCGGCGAGCTCGCCAACGAAACGTGGCTTCTGCTTGCCAGCTTCGATCGTTGCGACGATTTGTTCCGGCTCGATGGCTGGGGCCGGGCGGCCCGTTGCTTCCGAGCCGGCCCCTGGGTCCGCGAAATAACGGGTTAGGCCGAACGCGGTGAACCCCAGCAGCGCGAGGGCAACGGCCGCTATCGAGTAGCGAAAGAGCAGCGTCTTCATGACCCCTCCCCGCGTTACCATACGCTTGAGTAGGCGCGACCATACCTCCGCCGAATCTCTCTTGTCAACCCTGAAGCA
Organism: Dehalococcoidia bacterium; assembly: GCA_035583735.1. Lineage (GTDB taxonomy): Bacteria > Chloroflexota > Dehalococcoidia > DSTF01 > JACRBR01 > DATMAH01. Next base: position 5,738 of record DATMAH010000244.1, on the reverse strand, counting down.
TCAGCCCCGAGAGGACATCTCTCTCTACGCCAGCCCCCGCTCCCGCAACACGCGCTCGGTGGTTGCGCCGATGTCCGCCGGCCAGTCGACGACGGTGACGCCGGCATCGGCGAGCGCCTTCTTCTTGGCGTCGGCGGTGCCGGTGTTGCCGGAGATGATGGCGCCGGCGTGGCCCATGCGGCGTCCGGGCGGCGCCGTCGAGCCGGCGATGAACGAGATCACCGGCTTGCGCATGTGCTGCTTGATGTAGGCGGCGGCGTCCTGCTCGGCGCTGCCGCCGATCTCGCCGATGAGGACGACGGCGGCCGTGTCCGCGTCGCCGTTCAGCAGCTCGAGCGCCTCGCGCTGCGTCGTGCCGATGATCGGGTCGCCGCCGACGCCGATGCACGTCGTCTGGCCGATGCCGCGGCGCGTCAGCTGGTCGACGGCCTCGTACACCAGCGTGCCGGAGCGCGAGACGACGCCGACGCTGCCGGGCGAGAACACGTGCCCGGGCATGATGCCGACGCGGCACTCGCCCGCCGTGATGACGCCGGGGCAGTTGGGGCCGATGAGGCGCGTCTTCGAGCCGGAGAGCGCGCGCTTCACCTTCACCATGTCCAGCGTCGGGATGCCCTCCGTGATGCAGACGGCGAGCGGTACGCCCGCGTCCATGGCCTCGAGGATCGCGTCCGCGGCGAAGGGCGGCGGCACGAAGATGAGCGCGCAGTCAGCGGCTGTCTCACGGACGGCCTGGGAGACGGTGTTGAAGACGGGGACGCCGTGCTCCGTCGTCTCGCCGCCGCGGCCGGGCGTGACGCCGGCGACGACCTTCGTGCCGTACTCGATGCAGCGCTGGGTCTGGAAGCTGCCTTCCTTCCCCGTAATGCCCTGCACGAGCACGCGCGTGTCCTTGTTGACGAGTACGCTCATCCGCCTGGCTCCGTGAATCTGGGCGCGTTCCGCTTCGGGCGCGGCGGTGGGATGGTATCGGAGGGTCGCCGTCGGTGGAAGCGGGCGCAGCGGTGCGTGTCGGCCGCCGGCCGGTGGTCGCTGGTTGCGCGCCCCGGGGACGGGCGTCTGTCCCGGGCGCGCCGAGGTGGCCCCGGCAGGGGCGCCCGCACTTGATACTCTGGGTCGAAATGGACCGAGACACGCTCGCCGCTATGCGGGACGCGCTGACGCGGGGCGAACCGGTGGCGCTGGCGACCATCGTCGATACGCGCGGCTCGACGCCGCAGCGCGCTGGCGCGTCGCTGGTGCTGCGCGCCGGCGGCGGCATGAGCGGCACGCTCGGCGGCGGCTGCATCGAGGCGGAGGCGGCCGGGGTGGCTGCGGATGTGCTCGCCTCCGGCCGGTCGCGCCTCCTGGACTTCGAGCTGACGGAGGACATCGCGGTCGACTACGGGCTGGCGTGCGGCGGGCGCGAGCGCATCTTCATCGCGCGCGTGACGCCGGACACCGCGAACGTCGCGGCGGTCGATGAGTTGTTCGCCGCCGTCGACGCGCAGATGCCCGTCGCCCTGGCGATGCGGCTCGTCGAGGATGAGGCGCCGGCACCGTTCGGCGCCGTCGTGGCACCGGACGCCGGCGCCGGTGCCGGCGAGATCGCCGATGAGGGGCTGGCGGTGCTTTCCGAACCGCATCCGCGGCCGCGGGTCGTGCGGCTCGCCGGCGGCGACTAGCTGTACGTCGAACCGGTGACGCCGGCGGTCGAGATCGTCGTCGTCGGCGCCGGCCACGTCGGGCGCGCAGTGGCGACGGCGGCGTCGTTTCTCGGCCATCGCGTCGTCGTCATCGACGACCGGGCCGACTTCGCGAACGACGAGCGCTTTCCCGGCGCGGAGGTGATCTGCGGCGACGTCGGCGAGTCGATCTCGACGCGCGTCGTATCCCCGTCCAGCGCCGTCGTCATCGTCACGCGCGGGCACAAGTACGACTACGAGGCGCTGGCCGCCGCCGTGCGCACGCCGGCGTTCTACGTGGGCCTGATGGGCAGCCGCCGGAAGGTCGCGCTGATCTACCGGCAGCTCGCGGCGGACGGCGTGCCTGCCCAACGGCTGCGCGACGTGCACGCGCCGATCGGCCTCGATATCGGCGCCGTGACGCCGGAGGAGATCGCGCTCAGCATCATGGCCGAGATCACGGCTGCGCGGCTGGGCGGCAGCGGCGCGCCGATGAAGGCGGGCGATCGCGTCATCGACGCCGCGACGGCGCGCGCGCGGGCGTGACGCCGCCTCGTGTCTCCGCCATCGTGCTTGCGGCTGGCGCGTCGCGCCGCATGGGCACGCCGAAGCCACTGCTCCCGTTGCACGGCGCGACGCTCCTCGCATACCAGCTCGGCCAGCTCGCCTCCATCGAAGCCATCGGCGAGATCATCGTCGTCACGGGACATCGTGCGGAGGACGTCGAGGCGGTGGTGCGGGGCCACGCGAAGGCGCGCGCCGTCCGGAACGGCGACTACGCGCGCGGCAAGGCGACGTCCGTCCGCTGCGGCGCGGCGGCCGTCGCGGCGGATGCGACCGCCATCATGCTCTGCGCCGCCGACCAGCCTCGCCCGGCGCCTGTGCTGCGGCGGCTGGTCGGCGAACACGCGGCCAGCGGCGGCCCGATCACCGTGCCGGCCCACGGTGGACGCCGCGGGCACCCGCTCCTGTTCGCCCGCGCGCTGCTCCCGGAGCTGCTGGCCGTCGATGACGCGACGCTCGGCGTCCGCGCGATCCTCGATCGCCACGCCGGGGATGTGCGGGAGGTGCCATTCGATGATCCCGTCGTGCTGGTCGACATCAACACGCCGGAGGACGCGACGGCGTACGCCGGACCGTAATCGCTACTGCGCCTGCTGCCGGCGCAGGAGGTCGCAGTTCGACGCCGACACCGCCCGGCTGTCCACCCACCCTTCCGCCGGCGACGTGACGCGATAGAAGCCCTCGCCGCCCTCGTCCAGCGCCACGACGATGTTCTCCGCCGGCTCGGTCAGCACGAAGCCGTCGACCTGCAGCTCGTCGCCGTCGTCGTGCGTCTGCACCTCGGCGGCGCCGGCGTCAGGCTCTGCGCGGACGGGTGTGCCGTCGCTGCAGACGACCATGCTGCCGGGCAGCGCGATGCGCCGGTACGTGAAGTTCGGCGTGGCGAACCAGGCCGCCCACTCCCCGGCGGCCGTGCGCCCCATCGCCAGGATCGTCGAGTCGACGCGCCCGACCTGGAATACGGCAATGCCACCGTCGACCGTCGGTTGTGACGACTGCGGGCCGACCACGCACGGCGGCTTCGTCGCGTCGGGTTCGCATGGGCTCTCGACGACGCCGCCGACCACCGCCAGCGCTGCGGCGAGGGCGGCCTCCGCCTGCTCGCCGGTCGCGAGCTGGACCGTGGCAACGGGCGTCGGCCGCGGCGTGTCGTCGCCGCCGCCGTCGCCGCACGCCGCGGCGATCAGCGCGCATGCGGCCAGCGCCACCAGCAGACGGGGCATGGGCATCCTCCTCCGCTTCCGGGCAGAAGAATATCGGCAAACGTGCCGGCCGCCGAAACCTCCGCCGACAACGAAGCCCCGGGGCAGATCACCCGGGGCTTCGTTGCGCTTCCGCTTCTCGGCGCGGTCAGGATGCGGGCTTGTCTTCCTTCTTGGGCCACTGGTTCACCAGGTCGCCCGTCAGCTGCTCCGGGACCACCTTGTCCAGCTCGTCGATGGTCCAGACGTGGCCGGGCTCATTCGTCGCCTTCTTGACGATCTCGGGCAGGCTGTAGAGGCCGATGAGCGGGCCGCTGACCAGGAAGTCGCGCCCGTTGACGTTCGCCGCGGCGTCGGTGCAGAGCCATGCGACGAACGGGCCGATGGCCTCCGGCGGGTTGGCCTTGCCGAAGGCCTCCAGCGCCTGGAAGCCGGCCATGCCAGCGGCGCCGCCGCGCTGCGCCGCCGCCCGCATCTCGTCGCTGATCACCAGGCGCGTGCCGGCGCGCGGCCGGATCGCGTTGGAGCGCACGCCGTACCCGCCCATATCGCGCGCCAGCGTGCGCGAGAGGCCGATGATCCCCTCCTTCGCCGCGGAGTAGTTGGCCTGGCCGCGGTTGCCCAGGCCCGACTCCGACGAGGTGTGCACGAAGACGCCGCTGCGCTGCTGCCGGAAGATGACCGACGCGTGTTTGCTGAGGTTGAAGTGACCCTTGAGGTGGACGGCGAGGACGATGTCCCACTCCTCCTCGGTCATGTTGAAGATCATCTTGTCGCGGAGGATGCCCGCATTGTTGACGACGATGTCCAGCCGCCCGAATGTGTCCATCGCCTGCTGCACCATGCGGTCGCCGGAGGCGAAGTCCGCGACGTTGTCGTAGTTCGCGACGGCGTCGCCACCCATCGCTTTGATCTCGGCGACGACCTCATCTGCCGGACCCTTCTCCCCGCCCGTGCCGGCCGGCGTGCCGCCGAAGTCGTTGACGACGACGCGCGCGCCCTCGGACGCGAGTGCGAGGCACTCGCCGCGCCCGATGCCGCGCCCGCCGCCGGTGACGATCGCCACCTTCCCCTCGAGTCGGTTACCCATGCTGACCTCCGTTGATGTTGCGAAAGCGCGCGCTCCGGACGGCGCGTTTCTGCGATTTCCGCACCCGCAGCCCGCTGCGAGAGCGATCGGCAATGTACGAGAGGGGTCTGGTACGGGCAACCGCCCGCCGCCCCCGGCCCGATGGCTACAGGAGCCGCTCCAGCGCCGCTCGCAGCTCCACGGCGTCCCGCACCTCCGCGTCCGGCATCTCGTCGGGCGTGCGCGGCTGCTGCTCGATGTGCCGGCCCGTGCGGAACAGCACCGTCCTCATCCCCAACATCCGCGCCGGTGCGATGTCGTTGTCGATGCGGTCGCCGACCATGATGCATGCGTCGGGCGCGACGCCCAGGCCCTCGCACGCGCGCAGGAAGACGCGCACATCCGGCTTGTGGAAGCCGTGCACGCCGGTCACTTCGCGGTGGTGGAAGTACCCGCCGATGCCGGCTTCGTCCAGCCTGGCGATCGCGGAGGCCGGCTGATTCGCCGCGAGCCCCAGCTTCAGCCCGCGGCCGAAGAGCCACGCGAGCACGCCGGCGATGCCGTCGCGCAGCTCGAACGGCCGGCGACCCGAGACGCGCGTCTCGAGGTTCGCGCGGATGCGGCGCGTCACCTCCGGGTCGCGGTCGCATAGCTCGAAGATGATGGCCGTGTACGCGTTTGGCGCGAACGTGCGCACGGCGAGGGCGTTCGCCGCCGCGTACTGCGCCGGCGTGACTGCGAAGCCGGCGTCCCGCAGCCCGGCGATGATGGCTTCGTCGATCATGCGCTCGCCCGTCACTTCGGTGTCGAGGGGTCCGCCCACGTCGAACAGCACCGCGCGCACTCAACCCTCCTTGCTCAATTGATCTGACTCTCTCGGAGCCCGTCGCGGCGTGCACGCGCCATTTCTCCGTCGATCGGCATGCCGGCTCCATCGCAGCATGCTCGCAAACCGGGCAGCGCGCCGGATCGCGTGATGCGGCCCCGCTCCAGTCGCGCCAAAGATGCGGCACAGAGCGGGCATCGGTGCGAGGAAGGAGACTATGGCCGGTCTGCGCTTCCATTGCTCGTTCCTGCTGGCACTCGCCGTGGTCACCGCGTTTGGCTTCACGTGCGCGGACGCAGGCCCCTGGGCCGGCAGCGGCGCGGCGCCGGAGCCCCGGCAGACGCCGCTCGCGCTCAGCAAGGCAACATACCTGGAGTTCGGCGATGCGCGGTACCGGCTCGTCGGCGTCGTCG
>DATMAH010000243.1:0-10318 GCA_035583735.1 Dehalococcoidia bacterium | reverse complement strand
GGCGTCACCGCCGTCATCGCCGCGGCGTTCGACCCGGGGCAGTTCGGCGCGCTCGGCGCCGTTGGCGAGCCGCTGCGCTTCGCGGGCCGGCTGCTGTTCGATTACGTCTTCGCGCCCGCGTTCACCCTGCTGGTGCTCCCGTTCGAGGGCCTGCGGCGGCTGCTCGAATGGCTGGGCGCGGATGTGCAGCCCGAGCCGCAGGAGCCGCAACCCTCGCCGGAACGCCCGGAACAGGACGACGACGACCAGCCGGCGTGGCTGCGGGCGCTGGGCATCGCGCTCACCGCATCGTTCATCGCGCTGCTTGCTCTCGGCGCGCTGGCGATCGTCTGGGCCGTCTTCCGGCGGATCAGGCGTGACGGCGCTGGCCTCCGCGCCGACCGCCGCGAACGGGTCGAAGGGTCGTCGCTATTGGGCGACCTGTCCGACATCGTCGCGTCGCTGGCGTCGCACCTGCCGCGCCGCACGCCGCAGAGCGCCGTGCCGGTCCGTCGCCTCTACTTCGACGTGCTGCGCGACGCCGCGGCCGACGGGCTGGAGCGTCCGCCGGCGGCGACCCCGGGCCGCTTCGCCATGGAGCTCGACCGCCGCTACGCGACGGATGCGCCGTCGCGCATCGCCGCCGCGTTCGAGCGATCGCGATACGGCGGACGCGCGATTCCGGACGCCGAAGTAGACGAGTTACGAAACGCCTGGCGACAGTCCCGGCGCCTTGTGGAAGGCGGCGCGGCCACAGAATGAGCCATCCGTACCATTCCCGCGGCAGCCGGCTTCGGCGATGATCCGGCTTAGGGGTGCGGTACCATGTCGCATCCCGGAGGGTCTTTGGCCAAGGGCGGACTCAGCCTCGAGGGCGGTCTCGACGCAAGCGGGCTGCGGATCGCGGCTGTCGTCGCCCGGTTCAACGCGCAGATCACGGGCACGCTGCTCGAAGGTTGCCGCGACGAGTTGCGCGCGCACGGGGTGCCCGAAGCTGCGCTGACGGTGCTGGAGGTCCCCGGCTGCTTCGAGCTGCCGCTGGCGGCGAAGACCCTCGCCGCGACCGGACGCTACGACGCCGTCGTCTGCCTCGGGGCGGTGATCCGCGGGGAGACGCCGCATTTCGAGTACGTGTCGTCGTCGGCGGCGCTCGGCCTGCAGCAGGCGGCGCTGGAGACGGGGGTCCCGCTCATCTTCGGCGTGCTGACGACGGATACGGAGCAGCAGGCGAAGGACCGCGCGGGAGGCGCGGCCGGGCACAAGGGGCGGGAGGCGGCGCTCACGGCGATCGAGATGGCGCACCGGATGCGCGAGCTGCGCGGCGACTGAGGGCCGCGCGAGAGGAGAACCACGTCGATCATGGCGATCAAGGCTGACGAAGTCAGACACCCCGACGAGATCGAAGACACGTTTGATTGGGACCAGGTGCTGCAGGGCGAGCCGGTGGACGCCGAGACGCACCGGACGCTGAACCTGGCGCACCGCGCGCTGAACCGCTTCCCGGAGCTGAGCACCCGCTACAAGGTCTACGCCGGCGCCGCCGCCGTCGTCTCCAGTACGGCGACGCTCATCGCCGCCGTCGCGCTGACGCGGAAGATGCGGCGCGGCCTGCCCGCCGACAAGGCGCTCGCCGCGCTCACGGCGGCCGACCTGGAGAACGCGCTCCATGTCGCGCGCCGCGACCAGCGCTACAAGCGGCTGCTCCGCAAGCTGAAGCTGCGGCGCTCCCGGCAACACGCCGCCTAGACCGCGGTGCGCTACGGCCGGCGGGGCGGCGTGTTCTTCATGGAGGTGCGCGGCCCTGGGCAGGAGGAGTTCAGCCTTCTCGGCCTCGCCGTCCGCTTCGTCATCAACGTCGCCGCGCTGTGGCTCGCGCAGTTCCTGGTGCGCGGATTCGACATCGAGGGATGGGCGGCGCTGCTCGTCGGCGCGGCGATCTTCGGGGGCGTCAACGCCGTCATCAAGCCGGTCGTGGCGTTGCTCGCGTGCCCCATCACCTGCCTGACGCTGGGCCTGTTCACCCTCGTGGTCAACGCCGCCATGCTGGGGTTGACGGCCTGGCTGGCCGGCCTCTTCGACCTCGACTTCGAGGTGGACGGCTTCGTCGCCGCCGTCCTGGGCGCCCTCATCGTCGCGCTGGTGAGCACGGCGCTGAGCTGGTGGGCGGACGCGAACATCCTCCGCCCGTCCCGCGAGCGCTGGTAGACGAGCGCACGGGGAATCGTTGCTCGTAGGCGCGTCTTGTGGTATGTTTCGGCTCCCTGCGAATGTTGCTTTGGCACGGGACACAGGCACGGGACGCCGTCTCGTGGCGGAGGCTGTGCCTGCTGGGAAGGTCGCTGACTTGTACGTAACGAATGCCGCGTGCGAGGTCCTCGACAAGATGCTCGCCCGCCGTCCAGGGTCCGAACGCTGCCTCCGCCTCTCCACCGTCCAGGGCCAGTACCGCTTCATCGTCGACGAACCGATCGAGCACGACATCGCGTACCGCTATGAGGACCGCGTCGTGCTCGTCGTCTCCGAGACGGTCTCGCGCGAGCTCTGGGGCATCACCATCGACTGCAAGGCAGAGGACGGCAAGACCCGCCTCATCTTCCGCAAGGCGCGCGCCGGCGAGCCGCTGGACGCAGTGCGCGACGACGCCGTCGTGGTGCCGCCGGAATGGCGGGCGGAGCAGCACGAACGCCTGCTGGAGGAGATCGCCGAGATCGGCCGCCAGATCGCCGCGATGCGGGGCGTCACGCGCGGCTCCGTGCGGGAGCGCCTGCACGAGCTGGAGGCGGCGAAGCAGGAGAAGTGGGACGCGATCCGCGCGCTCTGGGCCGGGGACGGCGGCTGGCACAAGCTGCAGACGGAATCGAGCCGTACGGGCACGGGCGCGCTACAATAGGCCGTCAAGTACGGTTCACACAGGAGTCTTCGTGACAGCAGTAGACCTTCGAGAGGGCGAGTCCCCAGAGCACCTGCTCACCCGCTTCCGCCAGGCCGTCCAGCGCGACGGCATCCTGCGCGAGATCAAGCAGCGCCGGCACTTCATCCCCAAGAGCGAGCGGCGCCGCATCGCGCGGGCGAAGGCCGCCCGCCGCCGCCGCCGCGCGAAGAAGACGGCGGCGTAGGGAGTCCACAGTCGACGTTCACAGTGCACAGTAGTTGAGGCCACGCTCGCGCGTGGCTCTTCCGTCGTCTGCTCGGCAGCAGCGTCGCTCTGGTGTCGTGCCCAACAAGCACGACCGACGCGCGCGGCGTGAACGGCGGCCGCGAGATGCGGGCGGGCCAGGAGCCCGCGCTGCGGTTGCCGGCGCATCCGTTGCCTGCGATCTGCGAACGGTGCACTGTCGACTGTGAACTGTGAACTGTGAACTACCCGACGCCCAGCAGGCGCGCGGCGTTCTCGCGCAGGATCTTCGGGCGCACTTCGTCGCTGAAGCCGGCGCTCTCGAAGTCGCGCAGCCAGCGCTCGGGCGTGATCGCGGGGTAGTCGGAGCCGAAGAGCACCTTATCGGGCACCATGTGGTTCGCGTACGTGATGAGCGACGGCGAGAAGTACTTCGGTGACCAGCCGGAGAGGTCCATGTAGACGTTGGGCTTATGCACCAGCATCGCGAGCTGCTCTTCCTGCCACGGCCACGCCGGATGCGCCATCACCATCGTCAGCTCCGGGAAGTCGGCCGCGACGTCGTCCATGTACGGGATGGGGCGGGCGTACCCGAGCTTGATGCCGCCGCCCCCGGGCCGCCCGGCGCCGACGCCGGTGGTGCCGGAGTGGAAGAGGACGATGAGGCCCAGCTCCTGCGCTTTCTCCCACAGCGGGTAGAAGCGGCGGTCGTTCGGGTAGAACTGCTGCATCGACGGGTGGAACTTCAGCCCCTTCAAGCCCAGGTCCTTCACGCGCTCCACCTCGCGGACCGCGGCGACGCCCTTCCACGGGTCGACCGTGCCGAATGCCGCGAACGTGTCCGGCCAGCGGCGCACGCAGTCCGCCATGTAGTCGTTCGGCACCGGCGCCTGCCCGGTCGCCGTCTCCGAGTCGATCGCGAACAGCACCGCGAACATATCGAGCCGCTGGTAGTAGTCGACCATCTCCTCCGTCGTGGAGGGCGGCGGGTCGCCGCGGAAGTACGCCGCCATGGCCGCCTGTTCCGCCGTCGAGAGCCCGCCCGGCCCGGGTGGATGCACATGGAAGTCGATGATCTTCTGCATCAGCCTGACGTGAGCTGGAAGTCGAGTGGATAGTCGATGACGCGCAGGCCGCTCTCGTCCCGGACGGTGACCTTGCAGGAGGCGCGATAGATGCCGGTGAAGAGCGGGCGCACCTCGACGTCAGACTCGTTGCCGGGCTGCGCGGACAGCAGGATCGTCGCACGGGACGGCCCGATCGACGAGCCCTCCGGCACCTCGCCGACGATCTCGACCGGGAAGTCCTGCATCGTGAGGGACATGCCGGCCTGGTCGTCGCTGTGGTCGGTGTTATCGAGCACGATGCGGCTTGTCTCGCCGAGGTTGACGCGCAGGAAGGGGATGTTGCCGCAGACGCGCTGGCTCACCACCACCTTGCGGGTGCCATCGGAGCCGCAGGCGGCAGCCAGCGTCGCGCCGACCGTCAGCGCCGCCATGGCAACGAGGAAGATTCGTCTCATTTCATCAGCCCCACCTGGACGTTGCGGAAGCGGGCGGGCGCGGCGCCGTGGCCCGTGTGCGCCACCTGTTCCGGCTGGCCCTTGCCGCAGTTCGGCGTGCCCCAGACGACCCAGTGGTCACGATTGCCGATGGCGTCGCAACTGCCCCAGAACTGCGGCGTGATGCCCGTGTACGTCGGGTTCTTCACCAGGTCGCCCAGCTTGCCGTTCTTGATCTCGCGCCCGACTTCCGTGCCGAACTGGAAGTTCAGCCGCTTGTCGTCGATGCTCCAGCTCCGGTTCGTCTCCATGTACACGCCGTCGTCGGTGCCGGCGATCATGTCCTCCAGCGTCCACGTCCCTGGCTCGAGGTTGACGTTCGTCATGCGGATCAGCGGGATGCGGTTCCAGCTCGATGCGCGCATCGTGCCGTTGCTGCGCTGGCCCAGTGCGGCGGCGGTCTCGCGCGACGTAAGATAGCCGACGAACAGACCCTCGCGCACGATGGGCGTCGACTGCGCCGGCACGCCCTCGTCGTCGAACCCGAACGTCCCGAGGCCGCCCGGGATCGTCGCGTCCGCCGTGATGTTCACGTGCTCCGAGCCATAGCGCAGGGTCCCCAGCTTGTCTGTCGTGAGGAAGCTCGTGCCGGCGAACGCGGCCTCCGTGCCCAGCACGCGGTCCAGTTCGATGGGGTGGCCGCACGACTCGTGGATCTGCAGCGCCACCTGGCTGCCGTCGAGGATGACCGTGGTGACGCCGGGCTGCATCGGCTTCGCGCGCAGCAGGGCGGCGGCCTCCTCCGCCACGCGCAGCGCGTTGCCCTCGAGGTCGTACCGCTCGATGAACTCCCAGCCCTCGGTGCCCTGGTGGCGGCCGACGCTGTTGGGATACGAGCGGTTCTGCACCTCGCCCTCGTCCACCGCGGTCGCCTCGATCCCGCATCCGGTCTCGTACAGCTCTTGCTCGATGTAGGCGCCTTCCGTGCTCGCGAAGACCTTGTCCTCGCGCTGGCAGTAGACGTTGCCTTCCGCGGAGATGACGCCCGGCACGCTCTGCATCGTCTCGTTCACCCGCAGCAACAGGCCGATCTTGTCGTCGAGCGATACGGCGAACGGGTCGCGCTGGACCGGCGTGTGATACGTGCCGCTGACGGACTGCGGCGGGCCGATATCGGCGCGCGGCCCGCGCACCGTCGCCGAGGCGCGCGCCACGCGCACGGCTTCCGCCGCTACCTCATCCGCTTCCTCCAGCGTCATCTTGTGCGACGCCGCGAAGCCCCAGTACCCATCGACGATCACGCGGACGCCGAAGCCCAGCGTCTCGTCGGCGCTCAGCGCTTCGACGTTCTGGTTGCGCACGAACACGGACTCGGACTTGAAGCGCACGATGCGCACGTCCGCGTAGTCCGCGCCTCGTTGCCGCGCCGTATCCAGCGCTCGCATCGCCAGGTCCCGCATGCGTGGGCACTCCCTCGAGTTCGTAGCCCTGCCCGGTAGCCGCCGCTCCGGGCGCCGGACAGAGTAGCAAGCCGCTTACGATGGCGGTGGCAGCCCCGGCCTCTCGCCCGGGTCATGCGGGCGCGCCCGGTCCCACCGCGCGAGCGCCGCCAGGGCGATGACCGTGATCGCCCCGGGAATGAGCGCGAGCAGCGGGTTGGTGGTCAGGAAGTAGAAGATCGCCGCGACATCCACCAGGACGAGCAGGATGGCGACGACGGGCCAGAACAGCACGCCGAAGACGACGCGCGTGATGACCAGCGTTTCGAGGCAGCCCGGGGGCTTCTCTTCCTCGTCCGGCGGCTGCTGGTAGTAATATCCCATCGACCGCATGGTAGCGGCTGCGCCGGCGCGACCGGGCGACGCATCGCGGCACGGCGGCGGCCACGCGAGGGACGTGATGGACCGCGAATCCGCATGGCAGCTTCTCTGCGAGTACACGCAGACCGACAACCTGCGCAAGCACGGCCTCGCCGTCGAGGCCGTGATGCGCCACTTCGCGCGCAAGCACGGTGAGGATGAAGAAGTGTGGGGGATCACGGGCCTCCTCCACGACTTCGACTACGAGCGCTGGCCGACCGCCGAGGGCCATCCGTACGAGGGCAACAGGATCCTCGCCGAGCGTGGTTACCCGGACGACGTGCGGACCGCGATCATGGGCCATGCCGACTACACCGGCGTCCCTCGGGAGACGCTGATGGCGAAGACGCTGTTCGCCGTCGACGAGCTGACCGGCTTCGTCACCGCCGTCGCGCTGGTGCGCCCCAACAAGAGCATCTTCGAGGTGGAGCCGAAGTCCGTGCGCAAGAAGATGAAGGACAAGGCGTTCGCGCGGCAAGTGAACCGCGACGACATCGTCAACGGCGCCGCGCAGCTCGGCGTCGAGCTGGATGACCTGATCGCGGAGGTGATCGAGGCGCTGAAGCCGAAGGCGGCGGAGCTGGGTCTGCAGGGGACGGCCTGAGGCGCATCTGATGCGGCGCCGGCATCGATCCTGCGGCGCCGGGTAGTGTAATTCGGCCTCCCTCTCGCTATCGTGGGTGCATGAGCAGACGCGGACGCCCCCCGTACCCGGGGCCGCTCACCCCACGGCAGCAGGAAGTGCTGGAGCTGGTCTCGCAGGGCCTCTCGAACCCGGAGATCGCCCAGCGCCTGGGCATCAGCACGGACGGCGCGAAGTTCCACGTGTCGGAGATCATCACGCGGCTGGGCGTGACGTCGCGACGGGAAGCCGCCCGCTGGCGCGAGGAGCGCAGCACGCCCGCGGCCAGCGCCAGCCTGCGGGCCGCCGGCGTGGAGCGCTCTCGTCTCCGGCGGGCCGGGCGCCGGCGCGCGGCCTCTCACCACTACCATCGCCGGCTCGTCCTGGGGAGGGCAGCATGATCATCCCATCCGTCATCGAGACGTCGCCGCGCGGCGAGCGCGCGTTCGATATCTACTCGCTGCTGCTGCGCGAGCGCATCATCTTCCTCGGCACGCCGATCGACGACCAGGTGGCGAACCTCGTCGTCGCCCAGCTCCTCTACCTGGAGCGCGAGGAACCGGACAAGGACATCAACCTCTACATCCACTCCCCCGGCGGGTCGATCCCGGCCGGGCTGGCGATCTACGACGCGATGCAGCTCGTGCGCCCGGACGTGGCGACGTTCGCCGTCGGCATGACGGCGAGCATGGGCACGGTGCTGCTGTGCGCGGGCGCGGCCGGCAAGCGCTACGCGATGCCGAACGCCACGCTGCACATCCACCAGGCGCTGCTCGGCGGGGGCGGCGTCAGCGGGCAGGCGGCAGACATCGAGATCATGGCGAAGGAGATCCTGCGCGAGAACGAGATCATCCGCGGCATCCTGGCGCGGCACACCGGCCAGGACCCGGAGCGCATCCGCAAGGATTTCGACCGCGACTTCTACATGGACGCCCGCCAGGCGAAGGACTACGGACTGGTCGACAACATCCTCGAGGGGCCGCCGGCGCCCGAGCGGGTAGCGGCCGGCCTGCGGGCCTGACGCGGGCTACTCGTACCGCAGCTCCACCCGGTGCTCGTATAGCGGGTCACCGCTGCCCTCCAGCGCCGACGCGAGCGTCTGCGCCACCGTCTCCAGCGACGCCACCTGCGGTTCGAACTCCACCTCCAGGCGCGGAGGCTCGTGCGCCGGGTCGTACGCCACACCCAGCACGCCGCCGCTGCGCGAAAGCAGGTCGATGGCGCCGCGGGCGCAGTAGGTGTCGTCGCACCGCAGCCGGCGTGATTCGAAGATCGCGCGCCCATGGCCGTCGTCGCTGACGGACACGACGCTCGACCGTGCCTCCACCGTGCCGGGCAGCCGCAGCTTCGGCGGTGGCTCCGCACCGTCGACGCCGGCGCCCGCGGCGCGCACGTACTCGCGCATCAGCTCCTGGTCCATCTGTCCGACGTAGGTGGCCCGGATGACGCCGTCGGCGTCCACGAACACGCTCGTCGACAGGCCGAACACGCCGTACGCGTCCGAGAGCGCGAGGGTGGGGTCCATGCCGTACAGGAACGCGTCGGCGCCGAGACCTTCGATGAACCGCCGTGCCTCGCCCGAGGACTCGCCGGTGTTGATGGCGACGACATGCAGGTTGCCGGGCCCGGACTCGCGCTGCACCTCGGCGAGCTGCGGCATCTCCGTCAGGCAGCTCGTGCACCAGGTCGCCCAGAAGTTGATGACGACGGGCTTACCGCGCAGGTCGCTCAGCCGGAACGCCTCGCCCTCCGGCGACGTGACGACGAAGTCGCGCGCGAGCTGTCCCTTGCGCACGCCGACGTCGCTCGCCGCGGCCGACGGCGGCGGGTCGACGAGCATCGCTCGCGGCGTCGACGCGCTGGCATCGTCCCGTACCGCGAACCACCACGTCGCTGCCAGCACGAGCGCGAGCATGGGCGCGGCGATAAGCGCCCTGCGCCAGTTGATGGCGATGGCTCGCGGCGTCGTGCGTGCATCGGCCGTCATCCAGCAAGTCTAGCGCGCTGCTTCCGGAGGCTGGATCCCGGCTTGCCCGCGCTGTGCGCCGGCCGGCCCCGGGCGGCGGCCGCCCCTGCCGGTCCCGAGGCGGTTCACTCCAATTCCGCAACAGCTCATCCGCCGATCGGCCGAGGCGCTCCGGAGACGCGCGCCGTTAGCATGACGCCAGATAGAGACCAGACGAGATGACACGCGCGGAAGCGGACACAGAGACATGGACAGGACAACCGACATGAGACTTCAACACCGGCAGCTCGCCGCGGCCGGCGTCATCGCCGGCGTCACCATCCCGCAACTCGCGGCCGCCGCCATCCTCGCGGAGCCGCTGTTTCTCGTCGTCGCCGCCGTCACCCTCGCGGCGGCGGCCGTCGCCATGGCCTTCGACCGCTGGTGGGCCGTCGTACCCGTCCTTGTGCTCCCGCTCGCCGGAATCCCGCTGGTGGCCGAGAGCGCGCGCGAGCTCCACAACCGCTTCGATAGCGCGCTGGACTTCGTCACCGTGCTGGGCGGCCTCGGCGCGGTCCTCGCAGGGGTCGGATACGCCGCGACTGACCTGGTTGGCCGGCTGCGCCGCTCGCACGCGGCTGCGTCCCGGCGCGCGACGCGCGTGTTCGTGGCGGGCCTCGCGGCATTCGCGCTCGCCGCAGCCGCTTCCTCCGTGGCCACGGTCACCGCTGATCGCTCGACGGTCAGCGCATCAGATCGTGCCGGAGCGCAGGTGCTGGTGTACGACGGCGCCCGCATCAACATCCGCGACATCAACGCTCGTGCCGGCGAGCGCGTGCGGATCGTCGTCGACAATGAGGATCTCATCGCCCACGACTTCGTCATCGAGGGCACGGCGGTGGACGTCTATCTGGGCCCGAAAGAGGAGAAGCTGGTCGAGGTGATGATCGACGAGGCCGGCGCGTACAAGTTCCGCTGCACCTTCCCGGGGCACAGCGGGATGTCGGGCACGATCTACGTCCGCTAGCGCAGAGCCTTAGCTCCCGCCGCGCGCCGCGAGGATGTTCCTCGCGGCGCCTTCCGTCAGCGCCACCATGTCGCTCATCGCCGTGATCATCCGGTAGCCGGCCCCTTCGTGGAAGCGATACAGCGACGGGTCGGGCGCATGCATCCCCGCCGCGATCCCGTACTTGCCGCACGCCTCGGCGATGGCCACCCGCGCGGCCTCCCACTCGCCTGGATTCGTGAGGCCCGGCTTCATCCCCAGCGATACGCTGAGGTCCGCCGGCCCGACGTA
>DATMAH010000242.1:0-4528 GCA_035583735.1 Dehalococcoidia bacterium | reverse complement strand
CCGCTCGGTCGCGGCGCTGGCGGACGCGGCGTCCGCGCGGCGCTCGCCGCCCTGCCCGATCTTCGGCTCCGTACCGTCAAGCAGGCGGCGGATGTTCGCGCTGTGGCGATAGAGGATGATCGCGGCGGCGGGGACGGCGTAGAACGCGTATGCGGGCGGGCTCACGTCGACGATGGCGAGCGCGACGAAGACCGCCGCCAGCAACGGCGCCATCGTGATCGAGAGGACCGACATGATCCGCGTCACGCCGACGACGAGCGCCGCGACAGGCACCAGCGCGAGTGACGCGAGAGGATTCATCGCCAGCGCGCCGCCGAAGCCCGTCGCCACCGCCTTGCCGCCGCGGAAGCCGTGATACACCGGCCAGACATGACCGATCACCGCCGCCAGCGCCGCCGCCGCCGCGCACCAGGCGCGGTCGTCGACGCTGTCGAGATCAGCGAGGTGGCCGATGCCGATCGCGGCGTATACAGGCACGATGCCCTTCGCGATGTCCAGCAGCAGCACGGCGATGCCGGCCTTCGCGCCCGATGTGCGGATGACGTTCGTCGCGCCGGTCGCGCCGCTGCCGTACTCCCGCACGTCGATGCCCCGCGTGAGCCGCGAGACGATAAGCCCGAACTGCACCGAACCAACGGCGTAGCCGAGCGCGGCGCTGAGGAGGATCGCCCACCACATGCGGGTATCGTATCGCGTCGTGGGTGGTGTGTCGTGGGTGGTGTGGTGGGTGGTGGGTGGTGGGGATGGGTCGCTGGTCGCCCTGCGGCGAGATAGCGCGCTCGCGTCCGCGCCAACGACAACCCTACGCCTCGCCCTCGCGCATGGGGGCGTCGCCGCGGCCGCGGAACACCAGCCTGATCGCCGTGCCGTCGAACCCGAAGTGGCGACGGATCACGTTCTCCATGTAGCGGCGATAGCTGAAATGCGCGAGCGAGGCATCGTTCATGAAGAAGACGAACGTGGGCGGGTCGACGTCTGCCTGCGTTACGTAGAGCAGCTTCAGGCGGCGGCCCTTCGTCGGCGTCGGCGGCGGCTTCTCCGCGACGGCCCGCCGGACCACCTGGTTCAGCAGCCCCGTGTCGACCCGCTTGCGCCGTTCCTCCCCGATGCGCACCGCCTCCGTGAGCAGCTCCTGGACCCCCTCCCCCTCCTTCGCCGAGATGAACCGGATGGAGATCCAGCGCGCGAACTTCAGCTTCCAGCGCAGCCGCCGCTCCCAGTCCTCCTGCGTGCGCTCCTCGCCGCGCACGAGGTCCCACTTGTTCGCGGCGACGATGACGCCCGCGTGCGCGTCCAGCGCATACCCGACGACGTGCGCATCCTGCTGCGTGAACCCTTCAGACAGGTCGAACACGCAGATCGCGACCTGCGCGCGCTCGATCGCGCGCCGCACCCGCATCGCCGAGTGGCGCTCGACGCCGCGCTCGATTGACCCGCGGCGGCGCAGGCCTGCCGTGTCCAGCAGCACGAGGTCGTGCCCCTCGAACGTGAACGGCGTATCGATGACATCGCGCGTCGTCCCCGGCACGTCGCTGACGATGACCCGCTGCTCGCCCAGCACGGCGTTGAGGAGCGACGACTTCCCCACGTTCGGCCGTCCCACGATGGCGATGCGCAGGCGCGCGTCATCCTCGGCTGGCTCGGCCGGCGGCAGCGAGTCGACCACCATGTCCAGCACTTCGGCCACGTTGTGGCCGTGGAGCGCGCTCACCGGGATCGGTTCGCCCAGCCCCAGCTCGTAGAAGGCGACCGCCGCCTCCTGCCGCTCGCGGTTCTCCGCCTTGTTCGCCAGCAGCAGCACCGGCTTGGTCGACCGCCGCAGCAGGTCGGCGACCTCCGCGTCCGCGGCGGTGGCGCCGGACTCGGCGTCCACGACGAACAGGATGATCTCCGCCTCGTCGATCGCCTGTTGCGCCTGCTCGCGGATCAGCGGGGTGTAGGTGCCCGGCTCGTCCGGCTCGAGGCCGCCGGTGTCGATCACGGTGAAGGCGTGGCCACGCCACTCCGCTTCGCCGTAGATACGGTCGCGGGTCGTGCCAGGGAGGTCCTCGACGAGCGCCGGGCGCCCGCCGACCATGCGGTTGAAGAGCGCCGACTTCCCGACGTTGGGACGGCCGACGATGGCCACGACAGGGAGGGGGCGTACGGGTGCCGCCATCTACTGTCTCGGCGCCAGCGCGAAGCTGGCCTCCGCCGGCTCGACGCGCACCACGCTGGTCCCCTGCGGCGCCGTCACCTGGAGCGGCAGCGCGTGCAGGCCGGCGCCCAGCCCGGTGGCGTCCGCGACGACCGTGATGCCCTCCGGCGTGATCGACTGCAGCGTCGGCACGTCGCCGGACAGCGTCACCGTGACCGCTTGCAGGCCGACGACCGCCAGGTCGCCGGCGACGTTGCGGACCTGCGGCACCACCTGGAAGGAAGCCTCACCACGCGCCGGCTCGATGTCGATGGTCACGCGGACGGTGGCGTCGCCTTCTACGACGCTCGCACCCTCGGGCAGCGTCAGCGCGACATCCCGCGATACGTCCGTACGCGCGTCGGTGATCGCCACCTCCTCCGTCGCGATGCCCGAGATGCCGCCGAGCGACTCGAGCACCTCCAGGGTGCCGCGCACCTCCACGAACGCGGGCTCGACCCGGACCGATCGCACGTTGTAGCCGGCGGCGGGCTGCCCGGCGATCGTCGGGCTGACGCTGAAGGTCGACGTGAACTCCCGCTGCTCGATGTCCAGGAACACGTCCGCCGTGCGCGGCGACACGGTGACGCGGCTGATGAGGCCGCCCCGCTCGTCCTGCGGCTGCAGCTCCACGCTCTCGAACGTCGTATCGACGCGCAGCCCGCTGACGTTGACGTCCGCGCCAACCGAGTCGACGAGCGCGACGAGGCTCTCCGGGCCGGATACGGTCACCTCCTCCGGTTCCGCGCGCGCCTCCGCCACCGCGAACCCCTGCTGCAGCGAGCCCACCTGCGACACTTGGACGGGCACATCCTTCTGCCGCAGCGGCTCCAGCCGCACGTCGACGATGGACGGCTCCACGTCCACGACGTTGATGCGGCTGTTCGGCGGCGTCACCTCCACCGCCACGGAGACCGTGCCGGCTTCGAAGCCGCCGAGGTTGACGTTCGCTTCGAAGTCCGCCGCCTCGAGGTCGTCGAGCTCGTCCTCGGGCGCCTCGATGCGAATGCGCACCGACGGCGCCGACGTATTGGCGACGGCGAGTCCGCCCGGCACGTTGACGAACTCGATGGGGATGGCGCTGTTGAACGCCTGCACCTCACGCGGGTTTTCGCGCTCGCTCACGAACAGCCAGAGGCTCAGCGCGAGCACGGCGGAGATGACGGCGAGCGACAGGTTCCCCGCGATCGACGTCACCAGGCCGCGCAGAAAGAACACCATGGCGCCGGGCAGGCGCCGGAGGAACTCGTTCATGACGTGCCGTTCCGCTCAGTCAGCAGCCGGTCCAGCAGCGCCCGCAGCCGCGCTTCGTCGAGCCGCGTGTGCAGCCGGCCCTCCGCCGCCACGGAGATGCCGCCCGTCTCCTCCGACACGACCACGGAGACGGCGTCCGTGCGCTCCGTGATGCCCAGCGCCGCGCGGTGGCGCGTGCCCAGCTCGCCCGGCAGCGCGTCCTCGGACAGCGGCAGCGTGACGCTGGCGGCGACGACGCGGCTGCCGCGGATCACCAGCGCGCCGTCGTGCATGGGCGCGTTCGGGAAGAAGATGTTCTCGATGAGCTCAGGCGAGGGCACGGCGTCCAGCGGGATGCCGGTGTCGACGTAGTCCTGCAGTCCCGTCTCGCGCTCCATCACGATCAGCGCGCCGTTGCGCCGCTTTGCCATCTCGGCCGCCGCCTCCGCCACCGCGTCGATCGTGCCCGGGTTCTGCAGCGTCGCCCCGAACGCGCGCGCGCCCGTGCGGCCGACGCGCTCCAGCGCCCTCCGGATCTCCGGCTGGAAGATAATCGGTATGGCGATGAGGAGACCGGTGAACGAGTTGCGGATCAGGAAGTTCAGCACCCGCAGGTCGAAGAGCTGTCCGAGGATGACGGCGCCGGTGAGCAGGATGAAGACGCCGCGCATGACGGCCATCGCCGTCGTCCCGCGCAACAGCAGCAGCACCCAGAAGAAGAGCAGCGAGATGAGCAGGACGTCGATCGCGGATGTGACGTCGAAGTCCTGGAAGTTCTCCCGGATCGTGTCCAAGGCGTCCGTCATGGATGCGCCCTAGAGCGCCACATCGCCCGCCAGCAGGGCGAGGATGGCCTTCTGCGCGTGGAGCCGGTTCTCCGCCTGGTCGAAGACGACGGACTGCGGCCCTTCGATGACGTCGTCCATCACCTCTTCGCCGCGGTGGGCGGGCAGGTCGTGCATGAAAATCGCCGTGGGCTTCGCGAGCGCCATGAGACCGGCCGTGATGGCGTACCCGGCAAATGCCTCCTTGCGCTGCGCGTACGTGTCCTCCTGCCCCATGCTGGCCCAGACGTCGGTGTACACCACGTCTGCGCCGCGGATCGCCTCGGCGGGTGTC
>DATMAH010000241.1:0-2940 GCA_035583735.1 Dehalococcoidia bacterium | reverse complement strand
GCGGCGGGTGGCCGGCGGCGGCCGACGAACCTGGCGCGCGCGTACGAGGCGCTGGTCGGGGCCATCTTCCTCGATGGCGGGCTGCCGCGCGTGCGGACGTTCGTGAAGCGCACACTGGGCGACGAGATCGGCACGCTGCGTGCCGGCGTCATGCCCCACGACCCGAAGTCACGGCTGCAGGAGATGGTGCAGTCGGAGTGGCAGACGACGCCGTCGTACCGGCTGGTGAGGACGGAGGGCCCGGACCACGCGCGGCGCTTCACCGTGCAGGTGCTGGTGAACGGCCGCGCGCTCGGGGTCGGCGAGGGGCGCAGCAAGCAGATGGCCGAGAAGGAAGCGGCGCGACATGCGCTCGAGGTGATCGAGCGTGGGGAGGGGGACCAGGCGATTGTATCTTAAGCGCCTCGACATCCACGGGTTCAAGAGCTTCGCCAACCGCACGCAACTGGTGTTCGGGCCGGGCGTGTCGTGCGTCGTCGGGCCGAACGGCACCGGCAAGACGAACGTCGCCGACGCGCTGCGCTGGGTGCTGGGCGAGCACGCCAGCCGGACGATCCGTGCGCGCAAGACCGAAGACGTGATCTTCGCCGGCAGCGACCGCCGCCCGCCGATGGGCATCGCCGAGGTCAGCATCACGCTGGATAACAGCGAGCACTGGCTGCCCATCGATTTCGATGAAGTCGTCGTGGCGCGGCGCGCATACCGCAGCGGCGAGAACGAATACCTGATCAACAACTCGAAGGTGCGCCTGCGCGACGTGGTCGACCTGTTCATGCGGGCGGAGGTCGGGCAGAACAGCTACGCCTTCCTCGGCCAGGGCATGGTGGAGCAGGTGCTGTCGCTGCGGCCCGAGGACCGGCGTGCGCTGATCGAGGAAGCGGCGGACGTGCGGGTCTACCGCACGAAGCTGGAGGACGCGCGCAACAAGCTGAAGGCCACGCGCGAGAACACCGAGCGCGTCCGCATGCTGGTCCGCGAGATCGAGCCGCGCATCAACCAGCTGCAGCGCCAGGCCGGCCGCGCCGTCCGCTACCAGGAGCTGACGAAGGAGCTCGCGACGCTGCTCCACGCCTGGTACGCGCACCAGTGGCAGGAGACGAACGACCTGCTGCTGGCGGCGATGACGACGCACGACCAGTGCGTCGCCGAGGCGGAGCGGGTACGGACGCAGGCGCGGTCGTACGACGAGGGGCTGCAGCAGCTTCGCGTCGCGATCGAGCGGCGGACGGCCGAGATCGCCGAGCGTGAGGGAACGCTGCGCTCGCTGGAGGAGTACGCGCGCGACCTCGAGCGGCGCCTGGCGCTGGACGCCGAGCGAAACAAGATGCTCTCCGGCCGGCTGGACGAGCTGGCGGCGGAGCTGGCGTCGCTGCGCGCCGACCTCGCGCAGTCGCCCGCAGGTGCGGCTGTGCCCGCGGACGTGCGCGAGGCCCAGGAGCGGCTGGCGGCGGCGCGGGAGGAGCTGGAGGCGGCGCGCGAGCATGCGGCCGCGCTCGACGGCGAGCTGTCCGCGCTGCGGGCGAGCGCGTCGGCGCACGAGCATGTGGCTGCGCGCGCCCTCGCCGCCGTCGAGGACCGGACGCGGCGGATCGAGGAGCTGACGGACCAGGTCGCCCGGCTGCACCGTCAGCGCGACGCGGCCATCGAGGAGCAGCAGAAGGCCACGAACGAGGCGCGCGCCTGCGAGGACGAGATCGGCAGGCTGACGGAGCAGAGCGCGGCACTGGCGGCGCGCATCGAGGACACGGTGACGGCGCGCCAGGCCGAGGCGGAGATCATCACCGAGCTGCGCCGCCAGCAGGCGGAGACGGAGGAAGAGACGCGCGAGATGATGGCGCGCGTCGAGGCACTCGCCGCCCGTCTGCAGGTGATGGAGGAGCTGGACTTCAAGCCACAGCCGCCGGACGCCGGGATCCGCGCCGTGCTGGAGGCGGGCGGGATCCTGCCGCGGGAGCACGTGCCCGAGGACATCGAGCTGGCCGGCGTCATCGGCCTGGTCCGGGAGCTGGTGCGCCCGGTCCCCGGCCTCGAGCGCGCCGTCGACGCGGCGCTGGCGGAGAACGTGCACGCCGTCGTCTTCGAGCGCGAGAGCGAGCTGCGCCGAGCCGTCGAGATGCTGACGAGCGGCGACACCGGCCGCGCGACGATGTACGCGCTCGATGCGGTACAGGACGTGCGCCCGCTGCACCTGATCAAGGAGCGAGGGATCCTGGGCGTCGCGTCCACGATGGTGCGCTGCCACCCGCGGCACCGACGCCTGATCGACTCGCTCATCGGGCGGGTGGTCGTGGTCGAGGACATCTCGATGGCGCACCGCGTCGTGCGGCGCGGGCTCGCGCAGGCGGTCGCGACGCTGGACGGCGTGCTGGTGCGGCCCATCGGCGCCGTCTCGGCGGGCACGTCGCGCGCGATTGAGGCAGCGCTCGTACGGGCGCGCGAAGTCGGCGACCTGCCAGAGGAGATCGAGCGCCTGCGCCCGGAAATCGAGCGGCGGCAGGCGGTTGTGCGCGACCTCATCGCGCGCCAGGAGAAGGCGCAGGCCCGCATCGATGAGCTGGCCGCGTCCGGTGACGCGCTGCGCGCCGAACGCGCCCGCATCGATGCCGAGATCGCCGCCGCGAACGTCCGGCTGAGCACGCTCCGGGTGCGCATCGAGGCGCTGGCGGAGTCGCGCCAGCGCTACGACAACGAGGCCTCGGACGTCCAGCAGGAGCGTGAACGCTTCGAAGTCGACCGCGCGGTGAAGGCCGACGAGGCCCGCGCCGCGACGGAGGCGGAGGAGCAGGCGCGCGCCCGCATCGCAGAGGCGGAGGCCGAATCGCGAGCGGCGTTGACGCGGGCGCAGGAGCTGGCGGAGGAGGTGGCGCGCCTCGACGCGCTGGTGCGCGGCGCGGGCGGCGTCACCCAGGGCGAACTGGAGGCGCGTGAGCGGCTGCAGCG
>DATMAH010000240.1:0-3819 GCA_035583735.1 Dehalococcoidia bacterium | reverse complement strand
GAACGCGTGCTGGCCGACATCGGCGACGCCCGCGCCCGCGGCGCGCGGGCGATCTTCCTCGTCGACGACAACATCACGCTCGACGTGGCGCGCTTCGAAGCGCTGTGCCGCGCGATCGTCGCGGCCGGCCTGAACGACGTCGACTACCTCGTCCAGGCGATGACGGCGCCGATCGCCGCGCACGGCGCCGTGCTGGCGCCGCTGATGAGGCGCGCCGGCTTCCGGTACGTGTTCCTCGGAATCGAGAACATCCTCGACGGCGATCTGGGATTCCTCAACGCGCGCGCGAAGAACAGCCGCCGCGACGGGGGGCGGCGAGTGGGCAACGCCTCGCGGCTGGCGATCGACATCCTTCACCGCCACGGCATGCTCGTCGTCGGTGGCCTCATCGTCGGCAATCCCGACGACACTCCCGAGGCGATCGAAGCCAACCTGGCGTTTGCGCGCCGGTACGTCGACTGGCCGTACATCCAGCATCCGACGCCGTATCCCGGGACGCCGATGACGCGCGAGTTCCGCACGCGCGGCCTCGTCGTCAGCGACCGGGTGGAGGAGTACGACGGCACGACCGCCGTCACGCGCAGCGCGCAGCTGGCGGCGGAAGAGATCGAGTTCCTGCGGTGGCGCGCGGACCGGTGGATGAAGCTGCGCCACATGCCGGCCGCGTTCCGGCACGACCCGGTGTTCGTGGCGCGGCACGCGCACCAAATGCTCGCGCACACGTTTCGCGGCACGACGTGGCGGGCGCTGGTCGGCCTGGAAGGGGCGCGCGACGTCTTCCGGCGGTACCGGGCGATTCGCGCGCGGGAGCGCGAGCAGCTCGACTGGCCCGATCCCCTCGCGCCTGGAACCGAGCCCGCCGCGGCGGCCTGCTGACCTGGCGCCGACTCAGGTCGCGCTTCGCTCAGAACTCACAACTCACAACTCAAAACTCAAAACTGCCTACTCCATTGCGCAGGCGCCGGGTCCCCGCGGATCGCCGCAGCGGCCGCACGCGCCGACCGGCGAATCGGACGGCGACCCGTTGCCGCTGCTGAGGGCCGCAAACACCGAGAGGCGCCGTTCGAGATCGGTGCTCCGGCACGCGGGACACTCGGGGGTCTCGCCGGCGCGCACGAGCGCCTCGAATGCGTGCGCGCACGACCTGCAGGCGTACTCGAACAACGGCACGGTTCCGACCTCCTCACCCGGTCAATTCTTGCGTGGCATGCACCAGCACGTCGCCGAACGCTTCGGCGCAGCGGGGGTCGAACTGCCGGCCGCTGCAGCGCTCGATCTCGCTTACCGCGAGCGACGGCGGCATGGCCGGCCGCTGCGTGTGGGGCTGGGTCATCGAGTCGTACGCGTCGGCCACCGTGAGGATGCGCGCCGCCAGCGGAATCTCGTCGCCGCGCAGCCCGCGCGGGTAGCCGCTCCCGTCGTACGCCTCGTGGTGGCACAGCACCAGCTCGGCGGCGGCGGCGAATCTCGGCTGTCTGCTGAGCAGATCATAGCCGACCTGCGGATGCGTCCGCATGACCGTCCACTCCTGGTCCGTCAGCGGCGCCGGCTTGGCGAGAATCGACGCGGGCATGTCGATCTTGCCGATGTCGTGGAGCAGCGCGCCGTGCCGCAGCAGGCGCATCTCCTCGTCGTCCACGCCCAGCTCGTCAGCCAGCGCGATGGCGAGCCGCGCGACCCGGACGGCATGACCGCGGCCGTCCTGATCGTGCAGCTGCAGTATCGCCATCAGCCCCTCGAGCGCCTGCTCCTTCGTCTCCTGCGCCTCCGACAGCGCGGCGGCCACCGTCGCGCGGCGGCTCCTCAGCCGGTCGTGCAGCGCGAGGTGCAGCTCCTGGCCGGCCTCGGCGGCGGCATGCCAGTCCCGGGCGAGGCCCAACGCCTCCTCGAGGCGCGGCCGCGTGAACGGCTTGAGCAGATAATCGACGACATCGTTGCGCAGGCTGGCGACGGCGGTGTCGACGTCGGATACCGAGGTGGCCATCACGATGGCGGTCGTCGGGAACGCCTCGCGGATGCGGCTGGCAAGCCACACGCCGTCGCGGGCCGGCAGGTTGATGTCGCAGATGGCGACGCCGGCCGGCTCGCGATGCAGCTCGTCGAGCGCCGCCTCTGCCGTCTCGGCGTGGCGCGGTTCGTACCCGGCGCCGCGCACCCACAGCTTGACGATGTCCCTGACGAACGGATCGTCCTCGACGACCAGAACGGAACGCATGCGGGTCGCTGTCTGCCGGGCGCCTTCCGAGGCGTCCTCTTCGATGGTAGGAAGCGGATCGGCCTCGATCAACGATGAAGTGACATATTGATGGGGCGACCTGCCACTTCGGCTGCCTGACCGCGCCCCGGGTCGTGGGAGGCTACCGGCGGCTCAAGTGTCACGGACAGATGGTGCCGAACTCGAACCCTCTTGCCCGCAGCTCTGGAATCAGCAGGGCCGCCAGCTCGACGGCGTAGCGCCGGTCCGCCCGCGGGTTCTCGTGATGACCGTCGTGGATCACGATGATGTCGCCGGGCGAGGCGCGATCGATCAGACGGGACGCGATCTCGCCGGCCTTGCGTTCGCGGAACCAGTTGAAATCCCACAGCATCCATCCCCAGCCGATCACGCGATAGCCGGCCTGGGCGGCGCCCATCAGCAGGGGAATGCTCCGGTTGCCGCCGTGCGGGCGGAAGGCGCGGCACGGGCGATGGCCGGTGAGCCGTTCGATGCGCGCCGCCGCCTCGCCCAGCGTCCGCGCCAGGCCGGAGGGCGTCTTGAACATCAACATCCGGGTGTGCGAGTGCAGCGCGACGGCGTGCCCTTCGTCGAAGGCGCGCCTGACGATCCAGGCGGTCTGATCGGTGAGGTGCTTGTCGATCACGAAGAACGTCGCCTTGACGTCTTCCCGCGCCAGCACGTCGAGCAAGGCCGGCGTGGCGTCCGGATTCGGGCCGTCGTCGAAGGTGAGATAGACGGTCGGCGGGTCTGTCTGCGGCATCCGCCACATCGTCGTCTCGGTCACATCGAACAGGAAGGGAAACGGCGCCGTGTGCGCCAGCGCGACCACCGCCGCCACGATCAGCCACAGCACCGTGTGATTCTGCTGGATCTCGAGCCGGAGTCGTCATCCCCGACTCGAGCGTGCGCCAGCGGCGCACTTCAGCCCTCTTCTTCGAGGACACAGAGGAGGCGGAGGACAAGAGGGGACGAAACACAGACACACAGAACACAGAGGCCGGCACGACCTCAGGGATTACAAGGCTGCAACCATCGGTGTCGAATATTGGTGCACGGCGGGCGGCTCGACCGGGCGCGGACCGACCCCAAACCGGGCAGTCGCGTGCAGCTGTGGTGCACAGACGCAGCACATCCAGACGGCACGGCAGTTGCCCTAGGCCGGCCGCAAACGTCCACCCCTGGTCCTTGCCGCTCGACTTCTGGAGGTGACTGTGCTGCTCGGCGCGCTTGGCCTCTTCTCGAACGATCTGGCGATCGATCTCGGCACCGCCAACACCTGCGTCTTCGCGCGCGGTGCAGGGATCGTCCTCAACGAGCCCTCGATTGTCGCCGTCAACAACGTCAACGACCAGATCGAGGCAATCGGCAGCGAGGCCAAGGAGATGCTCGGCAAGACGCCCGGCGGCATCACCGCCATCCGGCCGATGCGCGACGGGGTGATCGCCGACTTCGATGCGGCCGAGCGGATGCTGGGCTATTTCATCCGCAAGGCCCACGGCCGGAAGAACCTCGTGCGTCCGCGGGTGGTCATCGGCGTCCCGTCGGAGATCACGCAGGTCGAGCGGCGGGCGGTGAGGGACAGCGCCTACCGTGCCAAGGCG
>DATMAH010000239.1:0-4604 GCA_035583735.1 Dehalococcoidia bacterium | reverse complement strand
CCCGAGCGGGTACATGTGCGTGTCGATCGACCAGTTCATCTGCGAAAGCCGCGTGAAGTGCCGCACCACGTCGAGCTGCGAAAGCTCCGGCAACCGCAGATCCTCCCGCAAGAGCTCTTGCGGCGCGGCCTCCCGTGGCGCCGGCACATCGGACGGCGGCAGCGTCATGGCGATGCGCCCGGGCCGCGACAGCGCGTCGAGCGCCGGCTCAAGGCGGTCGTGAGGCGTGCGTCGTGTGTCGTGGGGCGTTGTCATCGGCTCAGGTCCCCCAGCGCATCGACGAGCGCGTCGATCTCGGCGCGCGTGTTCATCTCCGTCGCGCAGAGGAGCATGCGGTGGCGGATGTCGGAGACGTCGAGGCCGCCGATGATGCCGCGCTCGAGGAGGCGGGCGTTGATCTCGGCCGGCGGCTTCGGCGTGACGGCGACGAACTCGTGGAAGAAGGGGCCGTCGCGTTCGACGCTGAAGCCCGGGATGCGGTCGATCTCGTCGGCGAGGTAGTGCGCCTTCTGGTAGCAGAGCTCGGCGACACGGCGGAGGCCGCGCGGGCCCATCGTCGCCAGGTACATCGCCGCCGAGAGGGCGATGAGCTGCTGGCTGGTGCAGATGTTGCTCGTGGCGCGCTCGCGGCGGATGTGCTGCTCGCGCGTCTGCAGCGTGAGGACGTAGCCGGTGCGACCGTCGAGGTCCGTGGTGCGGCCGACGATGCGGCCGGGCATCTGGCGGACGAACCGCTGGCGGCAGGCGAAGAGCCCCACGTACGGCCCGCCGAACGAGAGCGGCACGCCCAGCGCCTGCCCCTCGGCGACGACGATATCGGCGCCGTAGTCGCCGGGCGGGCGGAAGAGGCCGAGGCTGATGGGGTTGACGGCGACGACGAAGAGCGCGCCATCCGCCTGCGCCGCGTCGGCCCACGACTGCGCGTCCGGCGACATGCGTCCGTAGAAGTCCGGCTGGGCGACGGCGAGGCAGGCGTGCTCGCCCGTCAGCGCGAAGGCGCCATGCGGCTGCACGTCGACGGCGATGTCGCGGCCGTGCGCGTAGCTGCGGACGACGGCGAGCCAGTTGGGATGCACGCGGTCGCTGATGGCGATGCGGCGGCGGCCGGTGACGGCGCACGCCATCAGGCAGGCCTCCGCCAGCGCCGATGCGCCGTCGTACATGCCGGCGTTCGCGACATCCATGCCCGTCAGCTCGCACACCAGCGACTGGAACTCGAAGATCGTCTGCAGCGTGCCCTGCGAGACCTCCGGCTGGTATGGCGTGTAGCTGGTGAGGAACTCGCCGCGCATGAGGATGGGGTCGATGAGGGACGGGCGGAAGTGGCGGTAGGCGCCGGCGCCGAGGAAGCACGCGTAGCCGGCGGCGGTGCGGTTGCGCGCGGCGAGCGTGCGCATCTCGTCGAGCAGCTCCAGCTCCGACAGCGGGTCCGGCAGGTCGAGATGGGGGTCGCGGTGCTGCGCCGGGATGTCGGCGAAGAGGTCGGCGGTGGACGCGGCGCCGATGGCGGCGAGCATCTCGCGCCGGTCGTCGTCCGTCAGCGGGACGTACGGGTGCGGGGCGGCGCCGCCGGGTTCGTGCATGGGCTGCTGCTCGATCTCGTCGCGGGTCTCGGTGGTCACTGTCGCTCCCTAACAGTCTGACTGATCGTCCGGGCGTTGGACGCGGAGAACGCTGCCGCAATTGAGGCCGTCATGGGCCGAGCGCTCCGTCGTTCGACTCCGCGGCGGTGAAGGCATCGTAGTCGGCCGCGGACATCAGCCTGTCGGCCTCGGATGCGTCGGCGAGGCGGATGCGGATGAGCCAGCCTGCGCCGTGCGGGTCGCTGTTCACCAGCTCCGGCTTCTCGACGACCTGCTGGTTCACCTCGACGACCTCGCCGGACGCGGGCGTGTAGAGGTCCGACACCGCCTTCACCGACTCTATCTCGCCCATCTTCTCGAACTGCGTGACCGTCGACCCGGCCTCCGGCAGGTCGACGTAGACGATGTCGCCGAGCTGGTCCTGCGCGTAGTCGGTGATGCCGACGGTGGCCGTGTCGCCGTCGATGAGGAGCCACTCGTGCTCCTTCGAGTACTTGCGGTCGTCGGGTGATGGCATTCGCGTCCTGCTTCTAGCCGGCGAGTTTGTCGCGCTGGTCGTGTGGTTGCGGATTGCTGGTGGTGGAGGGCGCCGCCGCGGGCTTTCGCAGAAACGGCCGCTTGATGACGGTGACGGGCACGGTGCGCCCGCGCACGTCGACGGCGAGCGCGGTGCCGGGCGCGGCGAGGTCCTTCGGCAGATACGCCATGGCGATGCTGGTGTTGAGGGTCGGCGAGTGGCCGCCGCTGGTCGTGGTCGCGATCTGGCGGCCGCCGTGCAGCACCGGATAGCCGCTGCGGATGACACCGCGGCCATCGGCGAGGAGGCACGAGAGGCGGCGCGTGACGCCGGCCTGCTTGAGGCGCTCGAGCGCCGCGCGGCCCGCGAAGTCTGCCTCATCGTCGAGGGAGACGACCCAGCCGAGGCCCGCCTCGTACGGGTCCGTCGTCTCGTCGATGTCATTCCCCCAGAGCGGCAACGCGGCTTCGAGTCGCAGCGTGTCGCGCGCGCCCAGGCCGCACGGCTCGACGCCCTCCGCCAGCAGCAGCCGCCAGAGCGCGCGCCCGGCGTCGATTGAGGCGACGATCTCAAATCCGTCCTCACCGGTGTAGCCCGTGCGCGAGACGAAGAGCTTCGTCTGCATGTACGGCAGCTCCGTGCAGGCGCGCTTCTCGATCGCGGCGACGTCCGGCCCGACGATGCGGGCGACGTAGCCGGAGGCGGCCGGCCCCTGCACCGCCAGCATCACCGTCTGCGACTGCCGGTCGAGCAGCTCGGCGTCCATGCCCGGCTCCACGAACGAAGCGATGCGCTCGCGGTCGCGCTCGGCGTTGGCGGCGTTGCCGACGACGAGGAACCGCTGTTGGTCGAGGCGATAGACGTAGGGGTCATCGATGATGCCGCCGTCGTCGTTGCAGAGCAGCGTGTAGTGCCCGTGGCCTTCGGGCAGCGACGTCACGTCGTAGGTGAGCGCGCGCCGCAGCAGACGGGCGGCGTCCGCGCCGACGACGAAGAGGCGGCCCATGTGCGAGACGTCGAAGACGCCGGCGCGCTCGCGGACCGCGCGGTGCTCCTCGACGATGCCGCGGTACTGGACGGGCATCGCCCAGCCGGCGAACGGCACGATGCGCCCGCCCTGCCGCTCGTGCAGGTCGAACAGGGGCGTCTTGCGGAGCGTCTCGGAGGACGGGGGAGCAGACATCGCGTGCCTGCATTCTAGCGAGGGGCGGGGGTTAGGGGTGGGGAGATTATGATCGGCTGGAGCTACGCGCTACCGCCCGGCGGTGGCCTCACGCGCGCGGACGTAGTTCATCCGGCCGACCTGCCGCACGAGGCCCTTCAGCTCCAGCATCGCCAGCGCGCTCGTCACGGTGGCGATGGGCAGGCCGGACTCGCGGCGCACCTCATCGACGTGCACGGGCTCCGGGCCGAGGTGCTGGAGCAGGATCGACTCCGTCTCGTCCGCCGGGATCAGCTCCGCGGCCTCAATCTGGTGGGAGGCCATCGTGAGGTTCAGCTCCGCGAGCACGTCCTGCACGTCGAGCGTGAGCTTCGCCTCGCCGTCCTGGATCAGCTTGTTGGTGCCGCGCGAGTTGGGCGAGTAGATGCTGCCGGGGACGGCGAACACTTCGCGGTTCTGCTCCAGCGCCTGCCGCGCCGTGATCAGCGCGCCGCTCTTCACGTCGCCCTCGACGACGAGGACGCCGAGCGAGATGCCGCTGAGGATGCGGTTGCGGCGCGGGAAGAACTCGCTGCGCGGCTGCGTGCCCAGCGGGTAATCGCTGATCAGCGCGCCGTGCTCGATGATCTCCTCCGCCAGCCGCTTGTGCTCCGGCGGATAGATGAGGTCGAGGCCGCACGCCAGCACGCCGATGGTGCGGCCGCCGGCCTGCAGCGCCGCGCGGTGTGCGACCGCATCGACGCCACGCGCAAGGCCGCTGACGACGGTGACGCGGTTCGCCGCAAGCCCGCGCGACATCTCCTCCGCGACCTGCCGGCCGTACACCGTGACGCGCCGCGTGCCGACGACGGCGATGGCCCACTCGTCGGCGGGGGTGAGGGTGCCGCGCACGTACAGCACCGGTGGCCGGTCGAAGACCTCGCGGAGCTGGCGCGGGTACTCGGCGTCGTGCCAGGTGTAGGCGTGGACGCCGGCGCGGTGCAGCGCCTCCAGCTCGGCGTCGGGGTCGACAGACCGTCGCGCCTCGGCGATGGCGTTGATGGCGCCGGAATCGAGGCCGGCCGCCTTCAGCTCGCCCGGCGTGCCGTTCCATGCCGCTTCCAGCCCGCCGAAGTGGTCCTCGAGCTGCTGGACGCGGACGCGGCCGATGCGCGGGATGCGGCTGAAGGCGATCCAGTACTTACGTTCTAATTCCTGCACCGGGCGAGTATAGGCGATCGGCCCCCGTAGGTGGAAGATGGCAAATCGAACCTGGGCGGGCTACCCGACCTTGGCTTCCTGCTCGGCGCGGCGGGTCGCGCGGACCTTCTTGATGCGGCGGCCCAGCACGCTGAGCACCCGT
>DATMAH010000238.1:0-13316 GCA_035583735.1 Dehalococcoidia bacterium | reverse complement strand
CGCGGGCTGGAGCGCGCTCGCCGGCTGGATGCTGATGGCGTCGCCCTCGCGCCGGATGCGGGCGCCCATCGCCTCGAGCATGCGCTCCGTGTGGTCCCGCGTGGGCTCCGGCTCCTCGACGACGGTCTCGCCGCCGGCGTGCAGCGCCGCGAGGAGGACCGCGGACTTCACCTGCGCGCTTGCGACGGGCATGCGGTAGCGGATGCCACGGAGGCCGCCGCCGCGGACGGCGATGGGGGCGAGACGGCCGCCGTCGCGCGCGTCGATGCGGGCGCCCATCTCGCGCAGGGGGTCGATGACGCGCGCCATCGGCCGGGTGCGGAGGCTGGCATCGCCGGTGAGGGCGGAGAAGAACGGCTGGGCCGCGAGGAGGCCCGTCATCAGGCGCATCGTCGTGCCGGAGTTGCCGCAGTCGAGCACGTCGTCGGGCTCGCGCAGGCCGCGCATCCCGGCGCCGGCGATGCGCAGGGCGGGGGCGGCGCCCGCTTCCTCCAGGTCGCAGGCGACGCCGAGGGCGCGGAGGACGCGCAGCGTGGAGAGGCAGTCGTCGCCGGAGAGGAAGTTGTGGACGATCGCCTCGCCGTCCGCGATGGCGTTGAAGATGGCGGCGCGATGCGAGATGGACTTATCGCCCGGGACGGCGATCTCGCCGCGCAGGCGCTTCGCGGGGGCGACGCGGCGCGGCGTCACCGCCGGTCCTTTTCCGCGCGCGATTCGGCGTCGCGCAGCAGCTCCTGCTGGCGGCGGAACTGCCCGGCGGCCCAGGAGCCGAGGAGGATCTCGCTGAAGCTGACGCGCTCGACGGCGGGGCCGGACGGTTCGCGGCGCGGCGGGCCGTTCAGCATGTAATTGTCGCGTTCGAGCGCGGCGCGTTCGAAGGCGTGGCGCATGGAGGCGGCGTCGTCGCCGGCGATGAGGCGGCGGTAGCCGTCGAGCTGCTGCTGGAAGCGGTCGAGCCAGTGGAGGACGTTCTCGCGGTTGGTCGCCATGATGTCGTGCGCCATCTCGGCGCTGCCTGAGGCGAGGCGTGTCGTGTCGCGAAAGCCGCTGGAGGCGAGCGACGCCATTTCGGGCCACGCCTGGCTGTCGAAGACGACGGAGAAGAGCGCCGAGGCGACGACGAGCGGCAGGTGGCTGATGGCGGCGACGTAGCTGTCGTGCTCGTCCGCGTCCATGTAGCGCGGCGCGGCGCCGCATGCCTGGGCGAGGCCGATGACGGTGCGGACCGCCGGCTCGGGCGCGTCGAGCGACGGCACGACGACCCACGGCTTATCGCGGAAAAGTCCCGCCTCTGCCGCGTCGATGCCGGTCTGCTCCTTGCCGGCCATCGGGTGGCCGCCGACGAAGAACGCCGTGGGGGGCAGGATGTCGCGCGCCCAGCGCATCACGTCGCCCTTGGTGCTGCCGGCGTCCGTGACGACGGCGCCGGGCGAGAGCGCGGGCGCGATCTCCTCGAAGATCTCCTTCGTGCGCATGATGGGCGTGGCGACGATGACGAGGCGGGCGTCGCGCACGGCGTCGGCCGGCGTGTGCTCCGCGCGGTCGATGGCGCCGCGCTTCTTCGCCGTCTGCAGGGTCTCGCGGGTGCGGGCGGTGCCGGCGATCTCCATGTCCTTCAGTCCCGCCGCCTTCAGCGCGAGGCCGATGGAGCCGCCGATGAGCCCCAGCCCGATGATTGCGATGCGTTCCATGTTCAGGCCTCGTCGGCCGCCTGCAGGAGCGCGAGACGCCCGTCCGGCGCGGGCGATTCCTGCATGCGGATCATCCGTACTGTATCGGGATCGGCGCCGGCGCGCGCCGCCAGGTCCGCGCCGATGTCCGGGTGGTGCAGGAGGCGCCAGAAGGCGCGTCGCCAGGCGGCACCATGCTCGCTGGCGATGCGTCGCCGCAGCCCGGGCGCGACGGCGCCCAGGACGACGTGCGCCACGCGCTGCCAGAGGGCAACGCGGCCCTTGCCGCAGTCGTGGAGGAGCGCCGCGGCGAAGAGCGTCGCGTCGTCCCGCGCGCTCCGGGCGCGCACGCGCGCGTACACCTCGATGCCGTGCTGCTGGTCGCGCAGCATCATCGTCTCGAACAGGCGCCGCTGCTCTGGAGTGAGCCATGCGTAGGCTTCCGCGCGCGCGGCGGGATCGACGTGGGGGCGGAGGGCGCCGAAGAACTGCGCCACGCGGTGGCGCGCCCGCGCCAGCATCACCCCACCCCGGTGAACGCGGTGGCGAGGTCTTCGACGACCGGCACGATGAACTCGCCCAGCGGGTTGAGGCCGAAGAAGAACGGCAGTCCGAGGAGGACAAGCAGGATGCCCGGACCGTACTGCGCGAGCTTCGAGAACTCGTACGCGAGGTCGTCGGGGAGGAGTCCGAGCGCCACCTTGAAGCCATCGAGCGGGTGGATGGGGATGAGGTTGAAGACGCCGAGGATGACGCTGAACCAGACGGCGGAGTTCAAGAAGATCGCCAGGTAGCTGTCCGACGAGGCGACCGGGTCGGCGAAGAGGTCGCGTTCGGACGCCGGCAGGGTCAGCCAGCCGAACTGCAGCGGCAGCCCGAGCAGGAACGCGGCGACGAAGTTGGAGATCGGCCCGGCGGCGGCGACGAGCATCATCGCCGTGCGGGGGCTGACGCGGAGCCCGCGGGGGTCGAACTGCACGGGCTTTCCCCACCCGAAGCCAATGAACAGCATCATCGCCGTGCCGACGGGGTCGAGATGGGCGATGGGGTTGAGAGTGGTGCGGCCCTGCCGCGCGGGCGTGCTGTCACCGAGCGCATCGGCCATGAAGGCGTGGCATGCCTCGTGGAAGCCGACGCCGATGAGGAGCGCGAACAACATCGCGCCAGTGAGGGTGAGGAAGAGGGCCGGTTCGTCGCCGAGCAGTTCGAGATAGCGGAAGATCAAGCGCGGTAACCCTCGACCAGTGTACCAGTACGTTGGCCGGCGGAGATGCATATCGTCCGATGTGGCGCCGGCGCCCTCAGCGGCACGCGGGGCGGCGCACCGGCGACGGCGTCGCACGCGTAGCGAGGCGTGGAAGGGTGACGATCGGCCCGCGCGTGGGCCGGTGGGCGCAACTCAGAACGAGCGGGCGCCTGAGCGCCCGCTCTCCTCCAACCGTTGTTAGGTGGCCGCCGTCAGGGGTCGGCTGTTGGCGTCACCGTCGGCGATGGCGTGGGCGTGGGGTCCTGGATCACCTCGATGCTGTCGAGGACGATGAGCGGCACCTTCGCGAGGTCGCCGTAGGTCGCGCGGACGACGTCCTCGTCGGCGACGAACACCTTGCCGTTGCGCGTGACGCGCATCTGCACTTCGTCGAGGCGGCCGTTGAAGTTGACGTACCAGTACATGTCGCCGGTGAGCGTGCTGATGACGAGCAGCGACGATCCGTGGCTGCCGAGGATGGCCGGGTCGTTGGTGATGCGGACCAGCTCGGGCGTCGAGCTGCCGGGCTCGCGCACGATGGACCAGCCGTGCTCCGGCGCCGGGATGGTGATGCGCACCCTGCCGCTGCTCAGCGGGATGAGCTTGATGCTGTCGCGCGTGGCGACGGGCTCCTCGCCGACGACCACGCCTTCGACGGGCGTCGCGGGGAGCGGCGTGGCGGGGTCCGCGGGGGTGCCGGCGGGCGCCGTCGCGTCGGGCGTGGCGGGCGCCGTCTGCGTCGCCGTGGGCGACGGGCTGGGCGTGGGCGTCAGCTCGACGGATGCGGTGACGACCTGCGGTGGCCGCTGGGGGTCGTTCGCGGTGATGCGCGCGGAGACTTCGACGGCCTGGCGTGAGAGCTCGACGGCCTCCGTCAGCTTCTCCTGTGCCTCCGGCTCCACGGCGCCGGAGATCTGCGCCAGCACCTGCTTCTGCTTCTGGGCGATCTCGCGCAGGCGGGCCGCTTCCTCCGCGTCCAGCTCGCCGTTCTCGGCGGCTTCGACGAGCGGCGCGGTCTGGTCGACGAGGCGGTCGATGACGCCGGGGGTGATCGCGCGTCCGCGCTCGGCGAGCTTCTCGATCTCCTCGGCGCGCTCTTCGGCGATATCCAGCTTCACGTCGTGGCGTGCGTCGTCGCTGAACGTGAGGGCGAGGCGGACGCGTTCGGTCTGGAGCTTGACGGGGTACTGCCAGTCGCCCGGCAGCGAGTTGTCGGCGGAGGCGACGGTGTAGGTGCCGGCGCCGAGGAAGACGGCGACCGCGGCCATCGAGCCGGCGAGCGCGCGGAAGTGGGCGGCGATGAACGGGGTGGCGCGCCCACGTGAGCGCTGGGCGAGGCCCATCTTCTGCGCGGCCATGAGGAAGCGGACGCGCGCGGACGCGAAGAACGTGGGCGAGGGCTCGACGTACATGGCCTCATGCAGGCGCTGGCCGGTGGCGACGAGGAAGCGCTCGCGGGCGCGCTCGGTGAACTCCGCAGGCGGTGTCACGCCCTCGAAGGCCTTCTGCACGCCGACGACGGTCAGCAGCTCGAGGCGGAGCCGCTCGCCGAAGTGCGGGTAGAGGCGCACGCAGTCATCGATGCTCCTGCGGCCTGCCCGCACGAGCTCGATGCAATCTGCCAGCGCCCGCTCGAAGTCGTCCGTCATTGCACCCGCGGCCTAACCCCGTCCTTCTCCGGGACGAGCATCTTCTGCAGCTTCGCCACAGCCTTGTGCTGCAGCGCCTTGACGTTTCCCTCCCGCTTACCCAGCACGCGCGCCGTGTCCGCGATCGAGAGGCCCACGGCGAACCGCAGCGCGATCACCTCGCGTTGGGCATCGGGCAGCAGTTGCGCCGCCCGGCGCACCTCCTCGATGGTGATCTGCTGCTCGATGGCCGCCTCGATGTCGTGGCGCCCATCGACCATGTCCTCGGGGATGGCCGTCGTCGGGCCGCCCCGCTGCGCCGCCCGGCGGAAGTGCGTCGCGACCGCGTTGTGGGCGATGCGAAACAGCCACGCCGAGAACGGCACATCGCGCCAGCGGAAATCGCTGATGGCGCCGAGCATGCGCAGGAAGACCTCCTCCGTGAGGTCCTCCGCTTCGACGGTATTGCCCAGGCGCGCCACCGCATAGCGGTACACACGGGGCATGTACCAGTCGTAGATGTCCGCGAGAGCCTGCTGGTCGCCTACGCGAGCGCGGTCGACGGTCGCCCGTTCCAATTCGGGCGATACCGTCTGGAGCGACGGGAACTCCAAGCCCGATACCTCGTAACTGAACGAAGAAACTCGGGTCATGGTACCCGTTCAATCTCCGGGGCGTCCACGAGACACTCCCGTCCATCTACCCATAGAACGCCCGGATAGCCGGGAAGGTTAACCCTCGATCGGCTTCGATTGACGGGTGTAGCAGCCGTTCGGGAGCCGGAGCGTGGTGTTGCGGGTTTGCGCCCGGGAGGTGGGGGCCTCACGTAGAATCTGGAACCTGGAACCTGGAACGAGAGGGCAGCGCCAGGTTCGGCGGCGTCAGCGGCGGGCTTCGCGCTCCCAGCGGGCCAGGGCGTCCGTCATCGTGGCGTAGGGGCGGGGGACGGCGCGGGTCCAGTCGCCGGGGATGAGCGGGAAGACGGGCGAGAGGCGGGCGTAGCGCTGGCGGTAGTACACGATGGAGACGGTGTCGTTGCGGACGCTGCTGCCCCTGCCGGTGAGCAGGGCGTTGAGGCGGTCGCGCAGGTCTTGGGGCACCTGCCCGTCCGGATACGTCTCGCCGAGGAGCCAGACGGACTCCGCCTCGCCCAGTTCAGTGCCGCGCACCCACTGCGCCTTCGCGCCTTCGTCGTCGCCCTGGGACTGGAGCCAGCGGCCCAGCTCCGTGCGCGCGGGCCCGAAGTCCGGCTGGCGGTCGATGGCGTATTCGAGATGGACGCGCGCGGCGGCGGGGTCGCCCAGCTCGAGCTGGATCTTGGCCAGGTTGACGCGGGCGTGGAGGTCGTCCGGCCGCGTGAAGGCGATCGCCTCGCAGTCCTCGCGCGAATCTTCGAGTCCGGCGAGGGAGTCGCGCACGCCGAAGCGCTTCGCCTCGACGAGGAAGGCGCCGTAGGTGCAGGCGTTGTCGCCGATGACGGACGCGGCGAGGATCTCGTCGAAGTGGTCGCGCCGGAACTCCGTGCCGTCCCAGAAGGTGGAGTTGGCGAGCCCGGCGTCCATGGAGATCGACTGGCCGTAGGTGCTGACCGCGTCGGCCTCGCGGCCGAGCGCCTCGAACACCTCGCCGGCGACGAGCACGGGCGGCACGTGGAAGATGGTGAGCCGGGCGACCGTCGCCTGCTGAGCCGCTTCGCCGTCGCGGCCGGCGAGCTGATACGCGCGGGCGAGATTGGCGCGCGCGAGGTCGCTGCGCTCGTCGAGGTCGACGGCGCGCTCAAGGTGGATGATCGCGTTTTCGATGAGCGAGCGGTCGCGCTCGCCGCCCTCGATGTAGGCGATGCTCTGCGCGATGCCGAGCTGCATCTGGTAGACCATCATGCTGGAGTCGGCGTTGACGGCGTCTTGCAGGTGGCCGATGGCGTTGGCGAGGGAGTCGGGGCCGTCGCGCTCGTTGAGCGCGGTGACGCCGCGCCAGTAGTCGCGGTGCGGGGGGTCGAAGCGCGCCCAGGCGACGAAGGGCGCGAGCAGCAGCAGGACGATGGCGCCGCGCGCGGCCCAGCCGCCGTAGCGGCGCACGTCCGGCCGCAGGCGGCGCAGCGCCGGCATATCGGCGCCGGACTCGGCGTAGTTGCGCGCGACGATGGCGAGCACGAGCGCCAGCGCGACGAGCGGCGCCTTCCAGGAGTTCGCGGCGTCCACCATGTTGTGCACGCCGAAGCCGATCAGTCCGGCGGCGCAGGCGACGGCGAGCAGGCGCCGCTCGAGCGAGCCGACGCGCCACGTCCGCCAGAGCATCCAGCCGGTGACGGCGAGCGCGAACGTCAGCGCGAGCAGGCCGACGATGCCGGCATCGACCGCGACCTGGAGGAAGGCGTTGTGCGCGTGCTGCGTGTGGACGAGGAAGCGGCCGCTGACCTCCGGATAGAGGAGGCCGAAGGTGTGCGGGCCGGCGCCCAGCAGCGGATACTCGCCGAACATCTCCAGCGCCGAATCCCAGGCGTCCTCGCGCGGGGAGAGCGAGCCGCGGAAGAGCCACGACGGCCGCGTCTCCGAGGCGGAGAGGAAGCCGAGGGCGCCGAAGGCAGCGAGCGCGAGCGCGCCGAGGATGGCAGCGATCGCCGTCGGCGTGAGGTTCTGCGGGATGTACGCCTCCCAGGTGACGGGCTGGCCCGCGGCCTCGCGCTGCGTGATGCGGATGGTGAGCCACGAGAGGAGGAGGGCGACGGCGGCGCCGGTGACGGCGCCCATCCAGGCGCCGCGCGACAGCGTGAGGAAGAGCGCCCAGCCCACGACGAAGAGCGCATCGAGCGCAAGCGGGCGCTCCCACCAGTAGCCGGGGCGCACGGCGCCGGCGACCAGAAACGGCCCGAACAGCACCAGCAGCATCGCGAAGACGTTCGTGTGGTCGCTGACCGAATGCACGCGCGGCACCGTGGGCGGGAAGATGTTGCCGGAGTCGATCCCCTCGACCTCGCGGACCAGGCGCAGGTAGTCGGCGTAGTCGTTGCCGACGACCCAGAGCGCGTAGACGGAGAGCGCGCTGACGAGCGCCAGGACGGCCCAGCGCAGCCGCTCGGCGGTGAGCAGCGGCAGGTCGGCGAGGGCGTAGAACGCGATGACACCGACCGACGCCGTCATCATCCACTCGATGCTGACGCGCGTACTGATCGATGCGGCAGTGGCGAGCGAGAATGCGACGGCGAGCGCCAGCACGGCCCAGTCGAGCGGTGTGCCGCCGGGCAGGCGCCGCGTTACGGCGAGGGCCATGAGGAGGAGGACGGCGGCGGCGCCCGCGAGGACGTGCATCGTCAGCGTCGCCGGATAGACGCCGAGCGTGAACTGCGGCATGCCTGTGAAGAGGAAGTAGCCGGCCCAGCAGGCGGCGACCGTGGCGGCGAGGACGCTGGCGACGGCGGCGGCGTTTATGGAGTCGGGCTGTGGGGCGGAGTGCGCGTCCGCATCTGCGGCGGGCGCGTCGCCGGGCGAAGGACGAGTCGGTGCGGACACGAAGCGCCTCCGGCTCAAGCGAAGCCGGCGAAGTGTATCATGAGGTGCCGATGCGATTATTCCCCGTCATCCTCGTGCTGCTCGCGGCGCTTGTCGTCGCCGCGTGCGACGGTTCGTCGCCCATCGAAGAACGCGTCGCGACGCTGGCGGCGGGCGAAGACGACGGCGCCGAGGCGACGCTGCCGACGACGGAGCTGGACTACGGCGGCGGCACGCTCATCGTCGAGGTTGCGCGCACGCCGGAGGAGCGCGCCGTGGGGCTCAGCGGGCGCGATTCGCTGCCGGAGGACCGCGGCATGCTCTTCGACCTGGAGCAGGCGCGTGTGCCGTCGTTCTGGATGAAGGACACCAACTTCCCGCTCGACATGGTCTGGATCGGGGAGGATAAGCGCGTCGCCGAGATCACGGCGGACGTGCGGCCGCAGCCGGGCGCCCCGGACAGCGAGCTGCAGCGCTACTCGCCGGGGCAGCCCGTGCGGTACGTGCTGGAGCTGAACGGCGGGGCAGCCGAGCGCCTGCGCATCGAGCCGGGCACGCAGTTGGAGTTCTCGCTGGACTGACGGCGGGCTAGCGTCCGGCGGCGCCGGATGCCGCCGCCGGCTCCGGCTCGCGCAGCGCCTCGGGTTCGCGCACGGTGACCAGCACCAGCACGGCGACGCCGGCGAGGAGCGCGCCGACGACGGGGAAGCCGGCGTGGATGCCGAGCTGCTGCGCCGTCAACCCGCCCAGCAGCGGCGCCACGCCGAAGCTCAGCGCCTGCGCGCTGCCCACCAGCCCGAACGCGGAGCCGTGGCGGCCCTCGGGCGCGCCGGCGCCGATCAGCGCGTTGACCATGGGGATCATGGCGCCGCTGAAGATGCCGGTGAGCGCCATCGTCGCCATCAGCGACGGCAGCGTGTCGGCGATGCCGACGAGCGCGTAGCCGGCGGCGGCGCCCAGTGTCGCGATGACGAGCGCGTTCTTGTAGCCGGACCTGGTGGCGATGCGGCCGGAGCCGACGGCCGCGAGTGCGCTGGTGAGCGCGACGCAGGCGAAGACGATGCCGGACTTCGTCTCGACGCTGGTCTCCGTGAAGGATTCGACGACGAGCGGCACCACGGGGCGCACGAAGACGGCGGCGGAGCTGACGAGGAACATGACGGTGATCAGCAGCAGCATCGAAGGCGTGCGCATGACGATGCGGAGGTTGTCGATGTAGGAGCCGCGCTCCGCGGCCGCGGCGGGCTTGAAGTCTTCGTGGACGTAGAACAGGCAGAGGATGAACGGGACGATGTACATCAGTCCGCCGAGCGCGAACGTCAGGCGGAAGCCGACGGCCTGCGCCATGAGGCCGCCGGCGACGGGGCCGGCGGTCTGCGATGTGAAGACGGCCATCTGGATGAGGCCGAGCGCGTACGCCATGCGCCGCGCCGGCGTGCCGGAGGCGATCAGCGCCGTCGCGGCCGGGACGGTGCCGACGAAGGCGCCCTGCAGGGCGCGCAGGGCGAGCAACTGCCACACGTCCTGCGCGACAGCCTGCAGCGTGATGGTGACGGTGGCGCCGGCGTAGGCGCGCAGCAGCAGCTTCTTCCGGCCGTAGCGGTCGGCGAGCGAGCCCCAGAGCGGGGATGAGACGAACATCATGACGCCGGTGGCGGTCGAGAGGATGCCCGTCCAGAGGGCGGCGTCCTGGTCGGATTCGATGCCCAGGTCTTTGACGAAGAAGGGGATGAAGGGGAAGACGAGGTTGGCGCCCATGAGCGCGAGGAACTGCGCCACCCAGACGGCGTAGAGGTTCCTCTGCCACGGTTCCAGCTTCACGAGGCGCCTGACTCAGTGTGCGAAGGGCATCCGGATGGGGGGAGTATACCGGCGGCTACCGGCGCGCCGTGGGGCAGGGTTGCCGCCCGGAGTTCAAGGAGCGAGCGGACTGCCGGCGACCCAGACCTCCGTGACGCGCAGGCGATCGTCCAGCAGCACGAGGTCCGCCGCGCCGCCCGGTGCGATGGCGCCGTAGCGGCCGGCGAGGCCGATGGCGCGCGCCGGGTTCGCCGACGCCATGGCGACGGCATCGTGCAGCGGCACGCCGAGATGCTGGACGGCGTTGCGCACGGCCTGGTCGAGCGTGATGACGCCGCCGACGATCGTGCCGTCGGCGAGGCGGACGGCCTTGCCGGCCTCGACGCGGATGCGCTGCCCCTCCCACTCGCCCTCGCCGTCGGGCGTGCCGGCCAGCGGCATGCCGTCGGTGATGAGGACGACGTTGCCGGCGCCCTTCGCCCGCACCAGCAGTTCCGCCGCCGGGAAGCCGACGTGCGCGCCGTCGCCGATCAGCTCGGCCGTCACGGCGTCCGACGTCATGACGGCGGCGATGACTCCCGGGTCGCGATGCGAGAACGGGCGCATGGCGTTGAAGACGTGCGTCGCGTGGGTGACGCCGCGGTCGATCGCGCGCATCGCCTCGTCGTACGTGGCGTCGGTGTGGCCGATGGCGGCGACGGCGCCGGACGCGATCACGGCATCGATGAGCGCGTCGGCGCCGGGCAGCTCGGGCGCGAGCGTCATCTGCCTGATCGCGCCGCCTGCGGCGTCGTGCAGCTCGCGGTATTCGCGCACGTCGGGGTCGCGCAGCCATGCGGGCGGAAAGGCGCCCGTGCGCGCGGGGTTGATGTACGGGCCTTCGAGGTGGAAGCCGAGCGGCCGCGCGCCGCCCTCGACGGGCGCGATCGCCGGCGCGACGGTACGCAGCCGTCGCACGATGGACGCGTGGTCCGGGCCGGCGGTGCTGACGAGGAACGACGTCACGCCGTATCGCGCGACCCAGCGGGCGTAGGCGGGCACCTGCCCGGGGTCGTCGGACATGAGCCTGAAGCCGCCGCCGCCGTGCACGTGGACGTCGATGAAGCCGGGCGCGAGATAGCGGCGGCCAGCGTCGACGATCTGCGCGTCGTCCGGCGGCCGTTGCGACTCCGGCAGCAGCGCCGCGATCGAGTCGCCATCGAGCAGCACGCCGCCGGGGACCATGCCATCGGGCAGGACGACGAGCGCGTTGATGATGGCGGTGCGCGTCATAGCTGGCACGTGCGGCACCAGCTCGTGATGCGCTGGTTGGGCGAGATCTCGCTGATGTGGCTGCCGCAGCGGGGGCAGCGTCCCTCGTCGCGCGGCGAGCCCGGCGGCGCGCCGCGGCGGTGCACCTTCAGGTGCCCGCGCCACTCCTGGTAGTCCAGCTCGTCCTGGAACTTCGAGCGGACGATGGGGATCGAGCGCTCCATCGTCTTGTGGATGGCGCGGTAGAGCCGGCCGATGTCGTCGTCGGACATCGTGGTGCGCTTGCGGAACGGGTCGATGCGCGCCTCGAACAGGATCTCGTCGGCGTAGGCGTTGCCGATGCCGGCGACGAACTTCGCGTTGGTGAGGATGTTCTTGATGGCGCCGCTGTGCTTGCGGATGCGTGAGCGGAACTCCTCCTCGCTCACTTCGAGCGCGTCCGGCCCCATCTCGGCGAACGTCGGGATCTTCTCGGCGTCGTCCGCCGCGACGAGGTACACCTTCCCCATCAGCAGCTCGTCGGCGTAGCGGAGCTGGTAGCCGGTATCGAGGTCCAGTATGAAGCAGGTCTTCGCGGCCTTCTTCGCGGACGGCTTGAGGTACTGGAAGCGCCCCTTCAGCATCGGGTTGATGGCCAGGACGGACTCGTCGGCGAGGGGGAAGAGGAGGAACTTGCCGCGGCGCAGGACGTGGCCGAAGCGGTTGCCCGTCAGCGTGGCCTCGAAGTCGGCGCGCGGGGTGCGCACGACGACGGGGATGAGGACGCGCGCCTCGCGCACCTCGGCGCCGACGATGCGCTCGTTGAAGAAGGCGCGGATCGCTTCGAGATCGGGTATTTCGGGCACGGATGCAGCATAACCGGCGGCGCGTTGGCGCCCGGTGCGGCGCGGCGAGCCGGGAAGCTGGATGCGCGGCGCGGTGCTTCCCCTTGCGAGCGGGCCGGTGCTACATTGTGCGGAAATTCGCAATCGGCCCACTCGCGCTGCCCCTGGGGCCGGCTCGGAGCCAGATGCCAATCGAGATACCCGAGGTCGTCATCGACCGGCTTCCCGTGTACGCGCGGGCGCTTGCGGCGCTGCAGCGGAACGGGCGCGAGGTGGTCAGCTCGCAGGAGCTGGGGGCGCAGCTCGGTGTGACGCCGGCGCAGATCCGGAAGGACCTGAGCTACTTCGGGCGCTTCGGGAAGCAGGGGCGCGG
The DNA here is from genome assembly GCA_035583735.1 of Dehalococcoidia bacterium. GTDB lineage: Bacteria > Chloroflexota > Dehalococcoidia > DSTF01 > JACRBR01 > DATMAH01. The sequence continues at coordinate 1,036 of DATMAH010000238.1, read as the reverse complement.
CTACAACGTGGCGCGGCTGCTGGAGGAACTGCACCAGATCCTGGGGCTGGACCGGACGTGGACGATGGTGGTCGTGGGCGTGGGGCAACTGGGGCGGGCGGTGCTGAGCTACCAGGGGTTCGCGCCGCAGGGCTTCAAGATCCTGCACGCGTTCGACGCAGACCCGCATCTCGTCGGCCAGGAGGTGGGCGGGCTCGTGGTGAAGCCGGTAGACCGGATCGGCGAGACGCTGAAGGGGCAGCATGTCGATATCGGCATTGTGGCGACGCCGGCGACGTCGGCGCAGGAGGTGATCGACGCGCTGGTGGCGGCGGGCGTAAAGGCTATCCTGAATTACGCGCCGATCGCGGCCCAGGTGCCGCCGGACGTGCACGTGAAGGACATCGACCCGGTGCTGGCGCTCCAGTCGATGACGTTCTACCTCAAGAGCAAGATGGACGCGGACGAGGCCAGCTAGCGCGCGCAGGCAGCGGGGTGACATGAGCGACGCGACCGACGAGAAGTTCGAGCTGGATACGCCGTCGGAGGAGGACCGCGCGCAGGCATCGCCGGCGAACGTTGAGAAGATGTGGAAGTACGCGCGCAAGTTCGCCGAGAAGAGCGGCACGTATCTCCACCCGCACCCGGAGATCACGGAGTTCCTGGTGATCGGGCTGGCGAAGCACATCGATGAGCTGGGGCGGCCGCTCTGCCCGTGCAACTTCTACGAGGACAAGGCGGCGGAGGCGAAGCGGAGCACGTGGATCTGCGCCTGTGAGGAGATGCAGAAGTACAAGTACTGCCACTGCCTGCTCTTCGTGAACGAGGAGGGGCTGCCGATCACGGAGTACCTGCCGGAGGACCACGAAGGCCGCGAGATCTACGGCGTCATCAAGGACCCGATGCCCGACAAGGGCCGCGCGCTGGGGCGGCTCGAGGAGAAGCAGGGGCGGAAGATCGACAAGAGCGGCGGGCCGGAGTAGGCACGCGCTGGCTGACCCACCGCAAAATCGGCGATCCGGAGTCTGTCAGGCCGTGCTCACAGAGTCGAGTATCT
>DATMAH010000237.1:0-2487 GCA_035583735.1 Dehalococcoidia bacterium | reverse complement strand
GGCGGTCGCCGTTGACCTGCGCATATTGCCCCTCCGCGACGGCGCTGACCCGCACGCCGTCCGGCGTTACGTCAACCAGCTCCGCGGTGCGCACGCCCGCCCACGTGGCCGGGTCGACGTCCTTCGGCGGCTTCATCGTCTTCCACCGGCCCAGCTCCTCCGTGACCAGCGCCCGGATCGCGTCGACATCCCCCTCGATCACGCGCTGGCGCCAGTAGAGCTGCGCGCGCGTCCCCTGGATGATGGCGAAGCCAACGATGAGGAACAGCAGCAGGACGACCCCCACGCCGAAGACGAGTCCGTAGTCGGAAAGGGCGAGCAGTGGCGGTGCCATCGCTCAATTATCGCACGCGGGCGTCCCGGGCGCGCTGAAGCGCCTCCTCGGCGGCCTGGCGCATGACGGCGACATCGGCGTCGCGGCCTGTCCACAGCTTGAAGGCCTCGGCGGCCTGGTAGACCAGCATGCCGACTCCGCGGACGGCCGTGGCGCCGCGCGCCCTTGCGGCGGCCAGCAGTGGCGTCTCCGCCGGGTTGTACACGAGGTCGTAGACGATGACGCCGGGGCGGATCTCCTCCGGGCGGAGCGGCGACTGGCCGTCCGTCTCGGAGCCGGCGACGCCAACCGGCGTGCAGTTGACGATGAGGTCCGCTTCCGCCAGCGCGCGCATGTACGAGCCATCGCCCCAGTAGGCCCAGGTGATCGTCGTGCCGGACGGCGTCAGCCGCTTGAGGTCGACGACCATGCGGTCGATGTTGCGCGGCGTGCGGCCGACGACGTACACCCACTCCGGGTTCTGCTCGATGAGCGCCAGCGCGACGGCGCGGGCGGCGCCACCGCTGCCCAGCAGCATGATCTTCTTGCGCTTGCCATCGAAGCCGGCATCTTCGCGCAGGGAGCGCGCGAAGCCGCTGGCGTCCGTGTTGTAGCCGGTCAGCTTGCCATCGCGATGCACGATGACGTTGACGGCGCCGGCCTCGGAGGCGCGCGCGTCCATCTCGTCCAGCAGCGGGATGACGGCTTGCTTGTGCGGCACCGTCACGTTGGCGCCGAGGTAGTCGTCGCTGCGCAGCGCGTTGATGCGGCCCTCGAGGACGTCCGCTGGCGTCTCCCACGCCTCGTACGTCGCGTCGATGCCGGCGGCCTTGAAGGCGGCGGTGAACATCGCCGGGCTGATGCTGTGCCCGACGGGCGAACCGATGACCCCTGCGCGCCTGGGCATGCTTCCTCACTTCCCGCTGTGACCGCTGGACTCGGCCGGGACGGACACGGCCAGCATAGACGGGACGGCCGCAGGTTCAAGCCCACCGTCCGCCGGGCAGGCGCGTCACTCGCCACCCTGGTAGCGCTCGACGTTCGCGAGATGCTCCTCCAGCGTCTCGGCGAACACGTGCGTGCCGTCGTCGCGGGCCACGAAGTAGAGGAAGGCGGTGCTGGCGGGGCGGACGACGGCCTCGATGCTGCTGAGGCCCGGGTTGCAGATGGGGCCCGGCGGGAGGCCCGGATAGACGTACGTGTTGTACGGCGAGTCGAACTGCAGGTCTTCCAGCGTGAGGCCCTGCTTCCAGTAGCCGAACTGCTCCACGTTGGCCGGGTCGGCGGCGATCGCGTATTGCACCGTCGGGTCTGCCTGGAGCGGGATGCCCGCCTGCAGGCGATTGAGGAAGACGCTGGCGATGATCGGGCGCTCCTCCGGCACGACGGCTTCCCGCTCGACGATCGACGCGAGGGTCACGACTTCGTAGAGGCTCAGCGGCTGGCCCTCCACCTGCAGCGTGCTTGCGACGTTCTCGTCGAAGCCGCGCAGCAGCGTGTCGACGGCCTCCTGCGGCGACGTCTGCCGGCTGAACTCGTACGCGGCCGGGAAGAGAAACCCCTCGAGCGAATCGCCCGGCACCTGCGAGAGGAACGCCTGCCGGTACTGCGACTTCGCCAGCGCCGCCATGAAGGCGTCGGCGGTGACAACGCCGGCGTCTGCCAGGATCCGCGCCACCTCTTCGGCCCGGCGCCCTTCCGGGATGACGACGCGGTTCGACGCGGTGCGGCCGCTGGCGATGCGCTCGACGACGGTGAGCGTCGCCATCCCCTGGCGGAACTCATACTCCCCTGCTTCCAGCGCGCCGGAGACGCCACGCAGCCCGACGAGCACCTCGAAGAGGCGGCCGCTGCGGATGACGCCAGCGTCTGCCAGCTCCTGCCCGATCGATTCGGCGCTCTGCCCCTCATCGACCGTGACAAGGACCGGCTCGTCGCCCTGCGCGAGCGCCGGCAGCGGATGGACGCCGTCCCCGTCGAGGACGTTGTCCGGCGCCTGATAGATGAACCAGGCGACGAGCGCGGCGAGGGCGATGGCGAGCGCGAGGGTGCCGGCGGCGGCGAGCCGGTACGTCATTCGGCGGCGCTCCGCATGCGCTCGTCGATGTAGGACTGGAGGATGATCGCCGCCGCCTGGTCGTCGATGCGGATGTGGCGGCCACGGCGCGACGCGG
>DATMAH010000236.1:0-2065 GCA_035583735.1 Dehalococcoidia bacterium | reverse complement strand
CGTTTCGGGCGCCGCGCTCACGTAGCCGTCGTCTAACCCGCCGAAGTCCGTCGTCCAGTACCAGCCGTACGGGCTGCCCTGCACGTAATGCCGGCCGATCCCGATGGCCGTGTAGTTCGCGCCCAGCATGTTGCTGTTGTGGCCCGGGCTGTTCTTCCACAGGTTGAAGGCGTCCTGCGCCGTCGATACGCCCGCCGCGATGTTCTCGCCGAGATACGTGTTGTAGGTGTAGCCGCAGTCACGCACGCGGTCCACCCATGTCCGCGTCAGGTCGTCGTGCGCGAAGTAGGCGTTCTGCGCCATGTCCTTCGACTTCCACGCCGAGGCGCGCGTCAGCCCGTACGACACCTTCAGCGGCGCGCGTCCGTTCGCGGCGCGGTGGCTGTTGATGAGCGCCAGGAACGCCTGCTCCTCGCTGTCGAGGCCCGCGTCGATGCTGCAGTCGCCCGCCGCGGCGGCCTGCCACGCCGGCGTGCGCGAAACCCCGGCCCCCGCCACCACGGCGCACGCCAGCACCAGGACGACGATCGGACGCCACATCACCCACCCCCGCGCGATGCTGCTGCTCCCTCCTTAGGTATCGGACGCCGGCCTCGTCGCTGGAGCCGGACGCCACTGACACGCCGCGTCGGGAGCGCCCCGGCAGGCGGCGCCGCTGATCTACACTGCAAAGCCGAACACCTGTCCGTAGCGCCGATCGGGATCGCATGACGTCGCTCGACCGCTTTCATCCGGCCGTCCGCGAGTGGTTTCGCCGCCGCTTCGAGGCGCCCACCGACGCGCAGCTCGCCGGCTGGGGGGCCATCGGCGCCGGCCGCGACGCGCTCGTCGCCGCCCCTACCGGCTCCGGCAAGACGCTCACGGCGTTCCTCTCCAGCATCGACTCGCTGTTCCGGCGCGGGCTCGATGGTGGTCTGCCTGCGGGCATCGATGTCGTCTACGTCTCGCCGCTGAAGGCGCTCAGCAGCGATATCGAGCGCAACCTCGTCGAGCCGCTCGAGGGCATCCGCGAGACGGCGCGCTCGCTCGGTGTCACGCCGCCCGATATCCGTGTCGCCCTGCGCACAGGCGATACGACGCAGGCCGAACGCGCCGCCATCCTCCGCGAAGCGCCGCACATCCTCATCACCACGCCCGAATCGCTGTACCTCATGCTGACGGCGGAGCGCAGCCGCAAGCTGCTCACCGGCGTCCGCACCGTCATCGTCGACGAGCTGCACGCGCTGATGCGCGACAAGCGCGGCGCGCACCTCATGCTCACGCTCGCGCGTCTCGACGCGCTGGTCGCCGATGCGGGCGCGCCGCGGCCGGTGCGCGTCGGCCTCTCCGCCACGGTGCACCCCATCGAGGACGCCGCGCGCTATCTCGTCGGCACGCGCCGCATCGACGACGCCGGCCGGCCCGACTGCACGATCGTGAACGTCGGCCACCGCCGCGACCTCGACATCGCCATCGAAGCGCCGCCGTCCGAGCTGGGCGCCGTCGCCACGCACGAGCAGTGGTCCGAGATCTACGACCGCATCGCCGCGCTTATCGAGCAGAACCGGACGACGCTCGTCTTCGTCAACACACGGCGGATGGCGGAGCGCGTCGCCCACAACCTCGCCCAGCGCATCGGCGAGGAGCACGTCGCCGCGCACCACGGCAGCCTCTCGAAGGACCGCCGCCTGCGCATGGAGCAGCGCCTCAAGTCCGGCGAGATGCGCGCCGTCGTCGCGACGGCGTCGCTGGAGCTGGGCATCGACGTCGGCACCGTCGACCTCGTCTGCCAGGTCGGCTCCCCGCGCCTCATCACGACGTTCCTCCAGCGCATCGGACGCTCCGGCCACGCGCTCGGGCGCACGTCGGTCGGCCGGCTCTTCGCCACCACCCGCGACGAGCTGGTGGAATGCGCGGCGCTCGTCCGCGCCGTGCATGCCGGACGCCTCGACCGCGTCGAGCCGCCGGTGGCGCCGCTCGACATCGTCGCGCAGCAGGTCGTCGCCGAAGTGGCGTCGCGCGAGTGGGACGAGGACGCGCTGTACGAGATGGTGCGCGGCGCCACGCCCTTCGCCGCGCTCGACCG
>DATMAH010000235.1:0-6029 GCA_035583735.1 Dehalococcoidia bacterium | reverse complement strand
CCCGCCGTGAGAGAGGGCAGGAGACGTGAGAGCTTCCCGGGCGGACGCTAGACGCGGTGCGGATACTCGCTCTCGCTGGCGCGGATCGTCGTGCCGCTCGGGATGTAGCCGTCATCGCCGGGTGCCTGCGCCCGCACGTTCGGGCCGATGACGCAGTTGCGCCCAATGCGCACGTACGACGGCACCTCCGCGCGCTTGCCGATGATCGTGATGCCAGAGTTCACGATATCCGGCCGCTCCGAGTTCGGCACCCAGTCGTCGCCATAGCCGACGTAGGCGTTCTTGCGCACCGCCACTTGTTTGTCGAGGATCGAGCGCTCGACGATCGCGCCCGATTCGATGCGGCAGTCGTCGAAGATGATGGAGTCGCGCACGACGGCCCCCTCCTCGACGTACACGCCCGGCGACAGCACGGAATGCTCCACGTGGCCGTTGATGATGCATCCCAGGTCCAGCAGCGAGCGCTGGAGGTACGCCCGCCAGCCCACCTTTGCCGGCGGGTAGCCTGTGACGCGCGTGCGGATGCGCGTGTCCGGGTCGTACAGGTTCAGCGCCGGCAGGTCCTCCAGCAGGTCCATGTTGCCCTGGTAGTAGGAATCGATCGTGCCGACGTCACGCCAGTAGCCCTCGAACGGGTAGCCGAAGACGCCGTACGTGCCCTCCGCCACCATCTTTGGCACGATGTCCTGGCCGAAGTCATGCGACGACTCGGTGTCACGCATGTCGGCGGAGAGCACGTCAATCAGGGTTGTGCGGCTGAACACGTAGATGCCCATCGAGATCAGGTTGGACTTCGGCCGGTCCGGCTTCTCCGCGAACTCCGTGATCCGTCCGTCGGGGTCTGTGCTCAGCACGCCGAAGCGGTGCGCCTCTTCGATCGGCACGCGATACAGCGGCACCGTCACGTCCGCGCCCTTCTCCAGGTGATAGGAGATGAGCTCGTCGTAATTCATCTTGTAGACGTGGTCGCCCGCGAGCACCAGCACGATGTCCGCGCGCGTCTCCTCGATGAAGTAGAGGTTCTGCGCGACGGCGTCCGCCGTGCCGCGGTACCAGTCGCTGCTCGTCGGGCCCAGGTAGGGCTGCAGCAGCGTCACGCCGCCGCCCTGCCGGTCCAGGTCCCACGGCCGCCCGATGCCGATATGGTCGTTCAGCGAGCGCGGGCGGTACTGCGTGAGCACGCCCACGCGCTGGATGCCGGAGTTCACGCAGTTGCTGAGCGCGAAGTCGATGATGCGGTAGCGCCCGCCGAAGATCACGGCTGGCTTCGCGCGCTCCTCGCTGAGCACGCTCAGCCGGTCCCCCTGGCCGCCCGCCAGTATCAGCGCGATGACGCGCTTCATGGCCGCACTGTGCCCTGCGCCTCGGTGGGCCGGCCGGACACGGCGGCCCGCGCCGGCGTCCCCTCCGCGAGGTGAAGGAAGATCTCCAGGTAGTCTCGCAGGTAGCGCGTCGTCAGAAAGCGGTCGCGGACGAATTCGACTCCTCGTCTTCCCATCTCTGCTGCCTCCTGCTCGTGCTGCAGCAGGTGCAGCACCTTGTCGACGCACTCCTCGTTCGTGCTCACGAGGAATCCCGTCTCGCCGTGGATGATCTGCAACGGAATGCCCCCCACGTTCCCGGCGACGACCGGGCGTCCCTTCCATAGCGCCTCCGACACCACGAGCCCGAAGCCCTCCCGGACGGACTTCTGGATCACCACCTGCGCGGCGCGCTGGAACGCGTTCACCTCGATGTTCCCCACGCCGTTCAGGTTCGAAAGAATGTGGATGTCGAAGTCCTCGCCCGCCCGCCGGACCGTCCGCTCGTACCAGTCCCACCCTTCCGGGTCGTCCGACGCCATCGATGCGACCATCACCAGTTGCAGCTCGGGCACTTCGCGCTTCGCCGCGCGGTACACGTCGATCACGCCGAGCGGGTCCTTCCACGGGTCGAAGCGCGAGATCTGCGTGATCATCGGCCGGTGCGGGTCCACGCCGTACCGCGAGAGGATCTCGTCGACGGTCTCGCGCGGGAGGTCCGCGTTCTTCGGGCTCAGCGGGTCGATGGCCGGCGCCACGCAGAAGACCTCGGGCCCCTGCAGGTCAGGCATCACGTAGTCCGGCAGCGTGAAGATCGCGCCGTCGTACACGGCGACATGCGGGCGCAGGAAGTCCCACACCTGCACCTGTGCGTCCGTCAGGTCGATGTGGCAGCGCCAAATCCACTTGCCGTGCCGCTGGCCTGTCCGCTCCTCCAGGAACGACAGCACGGCCGCAGGCTGCGGGTCGTGGATCACCACGAAGTCCCAGTCCTCGTCGAACAGGTCGGCGTTGAGCTTGTTATACGTCAGCCACGTGTCGCGCATCGCCGGGGTCCAGTCGTAGTACATCCCCTGCAGGCTGTTGTGCATGGCCTTGGTGACGTGGAAGAACTCGTCCGCGCCCTTGATCACCTGCCAGTCGGCGTTGAGCCCCACGTCGTTCAGCAGCGGCACCAGGGTCCCCAGGATCTCCGCCACGCCGCCGCCGAACGCCGTCGCGTTCACGTTCAGGACGCGCGCACCGCGCAGCCGCTGCGCCAGGCCGGCGATCTCCTCCACGCGCTCATCGCCGATGATGGGGCGGTACGCATCGAGGCTCTTGGGCGTGGTGGAGACCGAGCCGAGCAACTCTACTTCTTTCCGTGAAGGTCCGTCAGGACGTGCATGTAATCGCGCAGGTAGCGCGTGATCAGGAACTTCTTTGCCACGTGCTCGCGGCCCTTCTTGCCCAGCGCGCGCGCTTCGTCCGGGTTGTCCAGCAGCCGCACGATAGCCGCGGCGCATTCGTCCGTCGAGTGGATCACCAGACCGCTCTCGCCGTCGACGACCTGCTCCTGCAGCCCCGGAGACGCGGCCACGATGCACGGCCGCTCCTTCCACAGCGCGTCCGCCACCCACAGCCCGTAGCCCTTCCGCAACCCCTTCTGGAGCACGATGGCAGCCGCGCGCTGGAACACGTTCAGCTCCACGTTGCCGAACTCCATGCCGCTGGATACCAGCGTCATGTCCGGCTCGTCGTGCGCCACGCGGGCCAGGTCCTCGTAGCACGAACGCCCCGCCGGGTCGAACGGGTCGGTCGTCAGCACCACGGCGAGCTGGAGCCCGGGGTGGCGGCGCTGGGCCGCCTGCCAGCACTCGACGACGCCCATCAGGTCGCACGCCGGGTCGCACGGCGAGACCTGGCAGATCATCGGCCGCGCCGGGTCGATGCCGTACTGCTCCAGCACGTTGTGCACGACGTCGTCCGGCAACGGCATGTTGCGCGCGCTGTTCGGGTCGATGGCCGGCGGGATGATGCGTACCGGGACAGGCAGGTCCTCCCGCGTGAACCCGCGCGCGTCGAACGCGATCGCGTCGTACTTCTCCAGGTGCTGCCGCAGCAGCAGCCAGACGTCCTCCTGCGCCGTCGAGAGGTCCAGGTGCGAGTGCGCCAGCCACCGTGCGCTGCCGTCCTCCGTGAACGAGCGCAGGGCCAGCGGCTGCGGGTCGTGCACGACGATCACGTCAAACGGCTCCGTCAGCAGCTCCGCGTTCATCTGTGCGTAGCGCAGCCAGCGGTCCGTCATCTCTTGCGTCCAGTTGACGTACACCCCGCCGAGTGCGCGGTACATGTCCTGCGTGACGCTCAGGTCCTCCTCGGAGGCGCGCACCACCTGCCACTGCGCCTCCAGGCCCAGGTCGTTCATCAGCGGCACGGAGGAGTTGAGGAGCTCGGCCGTCCCCGTCCCGAAGCCCGTCACGCTCAGGTTCAGCACCCGCAGCCCCTCGATCGGCCGGGCGAGGCGGCGCAGTTCGTCGATGGCGTCCTGCCCCGCGTGCTCGATCAGGTCATCGAGGGCCCGATGCGTGAGTGCAGGTGTCCCGTACATGAGATCCTCCCGTGGAAGGCGGCGCTTGTGGCGGCGATGAAGAGTGTCGCCCTCGGATGCCGGCGAACACTCGTCACCGGTGGCCGCGGTGGACACCAATGACCATACAGCGGCGTGAATAACGTACAGCGCCGGTGGACTAACGCGGGCCTTGCAATTGCGCTGCGGCTTCCGTTCATCCGCCGGAGACGGCGCCGGCCCGCTCCGCCGGATCGTAATGTGTCACGTGCCGGCGTGTCAATTTTGCCCACCTTCCGCCTGCAGCCGAGAAAACGCCCCGCACGCGACGTAATGCGACAGCGATCGTCGCCGGCTTGTGCCACAATCGCGGCAGCATGCGGATCCTGTTCACCGCCGACTGGCACCTGGGTTACACCCTCATGGGCGCGAACCGCCAGGAGCGCCTTGGCGACCAGCAGCGCCAGCTCGGCATCATCGCCCGCTACCTGGAAGCGCACGATGTCGACGTACTCGCCATCGCCGGCGACATCTTCGAGGCGCAAGACCGCGGCGCCGCCCACGCCGCCGTGCGGGCCATGGTCTCCTCCCTCTCCCCGGCGCTCGAACGCGGGCTGCGCATCGTCGGCGTCGCCGGCAATCACGACCGCGACTACTTCATCGATACGGCGAACGCCTGGCTTAGCGCCGCCGCCCCGGCTGGCCGCGAGCCCATCGTCCTGCGCACGCGCCCGGACCTCGTGACGCTCGAAGCGGCTGGCCAGCACGTCAATTTCGTGCTGCTGCCGTTCCCCACGGCATTCCGCTACGAGGCGACGAGCGCCGACGCCGGCGGCGTCGCGCAGCGCCATGAGGAGATGGCCCGCCTGTACATCGAGACGATGGAGGCGCTGCGCAAGCGCGCCGCGGAGATGCGCCTCCCCACCGTCCTGCTCACCCACGTCACCGTCACCGGCACGACTGTGAAGGCGCACCGCATCGCCCCCCGTGACGACGTCGTCGTGCCGCGCGGCGCCTTCCCGTCGTTCGAGATCACCGTCATCGGCCACATCCACAAGGCGGAGCGCCTCGGCGGCGACCACTTCTACTACGTCGGCGCGCTCGACCGCATGGACGTCGGCGAGCGCGACTACGAGCCGCGCGTGCTCCTCGCCGACATCGGCCCGGAGGGCGTCCGCGAGGTCACGTCGCTGCCGCTGGACCCCACGCCGTTTGCCGCGCTCACCGCGCACGACGAGGAATCGCTGGCGGCGGCCGCCGCGTCCCTCGAACGCCGCGAGGAGACGCTGGTGAAGCTGACCCTGCAGGTGCCGCAGGGGACGTACACGGCGCCGCTGCTCGAACAGGCGCGCCAGCTCTTCCCCCGCCTCTACGGCAACGTCGAGCACGACTGGACAGACGCCGAGGTGCCGCCCGCCTCCGTCGACGGCCTCAACCCCGCGAACGTCGAAGAGACGGTGCGCCGCTACCTGGAGCAGCAGGTGTCCGACGAGGACGAGCGCGCCGCGCTGATGACGCTGGTGCACGAACTGCGCGCCGAGATTGCCGCGGGGGTGGACGAATGATCCCGCTCAGCGTGCGCATGACCGGCTGGATGCGCTACCGCGACGAGCAGGTCGCCGACTTCCGCGGCGGCAGCCTCATCGCCATCTGCGGGGAGAACGGCGCCGGCAAGTCCAGCATCTTCGACGCGATCACGTTCGCGCTGTACGGCCAGCACCGCCTGGGCAAGCAGCAGGCCACGCAGCTCATCTCCCAGGACATGGACCGCCTCTCCGTCGAGTTCGAGTTCGAAGTGGACGGCCAGCGGTATCTCGTCCGCCGCAGCCGCGGCCAGAAGCAGGGCGAGCGCGACCAGTCGCTCTGGGTCTGGGACGACGGCGCCTCGGAGTGGGCCGCCGTCCCCGGCACCGAGAAGGAGGATGGCCTCGACCGCGCCATCGCCAACATCGTGCGCCTGTCGTACGAGGCGTTCACATCGTCGTTCCTGCTGCAGCAGAACGCCGCCACGGAGTTCCTCGACGCCGACCCCAAGCATCGCTTCACCATCCTCTCCAGCCTCATCGGCCTGCGCGAGTACGAGGCGATCGAGCGCGCGGCCCTCGCCGGCGCGCGCGACGCCACGAAGTACCTCGAGAGGGTCAAGCAGGACCTCGATGGCACTGAGGACTTCGACGAAG
>DATMAH010000234.1:0-3114 GCA_035583735.1 Dehalococcoidia bacterium | reverse complement strand
GGCTGCGGCGCCGGCGCCGGCTCCTGCGTCAGCGGCTGGATGGACGTGAAGTCGTCGATCCGCCAGATCTCGCCGTCCAGCACCCCGGGGATCGTGATGCCGCCGCTCGTGACGAAGGCGGTGTTGCCGGAGAAGATCAGGCCGGTCGAGAACGTCAGGCCCGTGACGAGCGGCGTCAGCGTGCCGTTGCTCTCAACCCGCAGGATCGTGCCGGTGCCGAACTCCCACGGCGCCGGCGCATCCGGCGATGTCGCCGGCGCGCCGAACGACAGCGCGTAGAGCTGGCCTCCCGGCCCGAACTCGACGTCCGTCAGCGAACTGACGCCACTGGCGACCTGCGTGATGTTGCCCGACGGGACGCCCACGGAGACGACACGGCCGTCCTCCGGCGCGAACGGGAAGGGCCCCAGGTACGAGACGTACAGCGGACCGCTGCTCTGCGTCGCGATGCCCGTCGAGACCGGGTGGTCCGGAAACTCCGTGATCTCTTCCACGGTGCCGTCGGTCTGCACGCGCATGAGGCGGTTGTGGTTGCCGTCGACGACCCAGAACGCGCCGTCGCGCACCGCCATCGAGTAGGGGTTGCCGCCCACCTCGACGTCCGGCTGCACGCCGCTCGTGATCGCCTCTACCGGGTTCTCGATGTTGAACTGCCCGATATCGGCGACAAGCGTCGTCGTGCCGTCGTCCTCGATGCGGTAGATGCCGGTCGGCGTGTCCGGGAAGCCGTAGCCTTCGCCGCCGTGCGTCTGCAGGTAGTACAGCTCGCCGTCAAGGAAGGCGACGTCCGCCGCGCCGACCGCGTCGCCCGTCGGCGTGCCGTTCGACGGCAGGCCGTCGATCACCGTCTCGCGGTCACCCGTCGCCGGGTCGATGCGCGAGATGCGGCCGGTGAAGCCGTTGTTCGACACCGTACCGTCCGCGCCCGTGAACTGCGTATCGCCGCCGATGCCGGCCTCCGCGACGTAGAGCATCCCGTCCGGGCCGAATTTCATGCCGCGCGGGCTCAGCAGCCCGCCCGTCAGCAGGCTGCCGGAGGTCGCTCCGCCCTGCTGCGCCGTCGTCCGATCCGCCGTCATCAGCGCGCTCGCCGCAACCACGAGCGCCAATGACAGCACCGCCATCCAGTTCCTCATGCAGCACTCCTCCTACTAGAACGGTCAATACAGCGAAGGAGGAGGTCCCGCGCCTCCTCCTTCTTGTGCCCTTCCTCAACGGCGCCTCAGGGCGATGCCTGTCGCTCCCGCCGCCACCGCCGCGAGAGTGAGCGCCGCAGCGACCAACGGCAACGCGCCGCCCTCGCCGCCAGCGGACCCGGTACCCGTGTCCGGCGCCGTGATCACGCCAGCGCGCGCGGTCGGCACCGGTGACGGCGGCGCCGGCGCGACCGTCGGCTCCGGCTCGACCGGCTGCAGCGACGAGAGGCCGTCGATGCGCCAGACGGACCCCGTGAGCGACGTGATGAACGCGGTGTCGCCGCTGATGTTGAGCGAAACCGGGATGATCACGTCCTCGACGAGGGGCAAGAGCTGGCCGTTCTGGAGGATCAGCAACCTGCCCGGCGGGCCCTCTTCGCTCTCGGGGCTCTCCGGCTGGTCGCCGAACTGCAGCACGTAGATGTTGCCGTTCGGGCCCACCTGCACGTCGATGAGCTGCGAGAAGCCGCTCGCCAGCTCGCTGACGCTCCCACTGGGGAAGCCGATCTGGACGACCTTGCCGTCCGCCGGGTCGTGCGGGAACGGGCCGAGCTGCGTCATCAGGATCGGGCCGGACGACGCCTCGAGTCCCGTCGGCACCACGTTGCCGAATGCGGCAAGGATGCTGATCGTGCCATCGCCGTCGACGCGCAGCACGCGGTTGTAGTTGCCATCGGTCACGATGAACCCGTCGCCGCGCACGTCGAACGCGAACGGGTTGCCGCCTGGCATCGCGTCCTCAAAGTCGACGGGATTGTCGTTGTTGAACTCGCTGATGTTCGCGACGAGCGTGGACGAACCGTCGTCTTCGACGCGGTACACGCCGTTCGGCCAGTCCGTCGCGCCCAGGGCATCGGCCGAACCGGTCGTGAGGTAGTGCAGATCGCCGTCCAGGAACGCCACGTCTATCGGTCCGCCGGCCGGCTCGCCGTCGAACGTCACCGAGGGGAGTCCTGCCGCGGCGACCGACTTCTCACCGGTCGCCGTATCGATGCGGGTGATCTGCGCGGTGAGGCCGAAGCGGATGTCGACACCCTCCAGGCCAGCGCCGGGAGGCGCCGTGAGCTCCGTGTCGCCACCGCTGCCCTGCTCCGCCACATAGAGCGCTCCATCGGGCCCCAGCACCGACCCGCCCTGCGTGACAAGTCCCGACGCCAGCACCTCGGCGCCGGGTGGCGGAGGCGGGCCCTCCTGTCCATGGGCCAGGCCAACTATGAGCGACGCGCCGACGACCGCAGCCGCCACGATCGGTATCCGTACCATGTTTCCTCCCAATTCGCGGCGACGGGCCGGATCTGGAACCTAGCGATTATACGCCTCGCATGTCCCGGGGGCGACTACGGGCGTGCGCGTTCGTTGCTATTTCATTGCCACGCGAACGTCATCACCCCGCGCGGGCGCTCCAGAGCGTTTGATAACGGCCGCCGGTGATCGCTTCCACCGTGGCCTTTCGCTCGCGAGCGAGCAGGTCGCGCAGCGCTTCGTCGCACGTCTCCGCCGCGCCGCTGAACCCCGACGACACGATGCGATGCTTGATGCGCTCCCAGATGCCGCTTTCCTCCAGGTACCGCACGCTGTGCGGCCAGAAGAAGAACATGAAGTTCCGCGGCATGCCGAGCGTCGGGCGCTGCTGGCCCAGCCAGAAGAAGCGCTCCTGCACGCTCTGCACCGGGTCGACGATCGCCACGAGGGGCGTCGCCGATGACCCCTGCGCGCCGTCGTCGTAGCGCGTGTCGATCAGCAGGCGCTCCGGGAACAGGCGAAAGCCGGCCGCGAAGACATCGGCGTTGCTGACGATGTTGTCGATTTCCTTGAGGTCCACAAGCAGTCCGTGTTCCGTATACATCTGCGCCTCCCAGAGAGGAAGAGGACGTGCCGGCGCCATGCGGGGCGTGGCCATGGCCACGCCCCGCCCGAT
>DATMAH010000233.1:0-5242 GCA_035583735.1 Dehalococcoidia bacterium | reverse complement strand
CACGGAGACGGAGAGCGACGCGATGGTGTAGGGGTACGAGCCGGCGAAGCCGTGGCTGTTCGCCAGCGCCACTTCGCCGCGCTGGGCGCCGTACTCCGCGCCCTCGCTGTTGTTGATGCGGCCGTCGAGGTCGAAGGCGGCCTGCTCCGCCCGCAGCGCGAACTCCTTCATCTCGTCGACGGAGAGCGAGTCGACGCGCTCGTCGTAGAGCTGGAGCGCTGATGCCGCGCCGGGAGGCGCGAGGTCGGCCCTGTCGGGCAGGCCGGCGTATTCGTCGGGTTCGCTGATCGACGCGAGCTCGACGGCCGAGCGCGCCAGCTCATCGAGCGCGGCCGGCGTCATCTCGGACGTGTGGCACACGGCGACGCGATGGTCCTTGAAGGCGCGCACGGTGACGGAGTGCGGCGCCGCCTCGAACAGCTCCTCGAGCGACTGCATGCGGACCTTCACGGTCGACTCGATGCCGCGGCGGATGTACGCCTCCGCCTCGTCGGCCCCGTGCTTGCGCGCACGGGCGACGATATCAGCGGCGAGCGACCGGAGGTCTTCGTTCATGGTGATGCCGGCCGGAGGGAGCGTGCCCGCCTACGAGCCGAACTCGTGCTCTTCCTTCTGGGCCGTCAGCTTCGAGAACGCGAACGCTGCGATGGCAACGAGCGCGATAACGACGATGAGCTTCTTCACGGTGAATCCTTTCCCGTCCCGATGGACGGCACTCGCGTCCGCCGCCGCGGCGGACAAACTCCTACCCGATGGCCGTGCCGCCGACCGTCATGCTCTCGATCAGCACCGTCGGGATGCCGACGCCGACCGGCACGGACTGCCCTTCCTTGCCGCACATCCAGCGGCCATCGCTCAGCTTGAAGTCGGAGCCGACGGCCCTGACCTTGCGCAGCACGTCCGGCCCGTTGCCGATGAGGTTCACGCCGCGGATCGGCGCCGTGATGCGGCCGCCCTCGATCAGGTACCCCTCGGTGACGCTGAAGACAAAGTCGCCGTTGGTGATGTTCACCTGCCCGCCGTTGAACGACACGCAGTAGATGCCGCGGTCGACCGACCTGATGATGTCCTCCGGCGCGTCCTCTCCGCCGAGCATGTAGGTGTTGGTCATGCGCGGCATGGGCGCGTGGCGGAACGACTGCCGGCGGCCGTTCCCCGTCGGGGCGACGCCGAAGTGCGGCGTGCTCATGCGGTCCTGCATGTAACCGCGCAGCCGGCCGTCCTCGATGAGGACGTTGTAGCCGGGACGGTTGCCCTCGTCGTCGATGTTCAGCGAACCGCGGCTCTCCGGTACCGTGCCATCGTCGACGACGGTGCAGAGCTCCGACGCGACGACGTTGCCGAGCTGGCCGGAGTAGTTGCTGAGCTTCTTGCGGTTGAAGTCGGCCTCCAGCCCGTGCCCGACGGCCTCGTGCAGCAGGATGCCGCTATCGCCCGCCGCCAGCACGACGGGGAACTGGCCGGCCGGCGCATCGATGGCGGACTGCAGCAGGACGGCCTGCCGCGCCGCCTCCTGCGCGACGGTCTCCGGCGGGTGGTCGGTGAAGTACTTCATGCCCATGCGGCCGCCGCCGCCCCAGCGCGCCGTCTGGCGGCTGCCGTCGCGCTCGGACAGACAGGCGATGTTGAAGCGCACCAGGGGCTGGACGTCGCCGGCCATGCGGCCATCGCTGGTGACGACGAGGATGTGCTTGAGCTCGTCGACGAAGCTGATGTCGGCGCGGGCGATGCTGCTGTCATATGCGCGCGCCGCCGCGTCGGCGCGGCGGATGATCTCAACTTTGTCGGCCGGCGCGACGCTGATGGTGCTGGCCTCGGGTGTGTAGTACTCGGCCGACTCGTAGTGGAGGACGTCGACGGGCCCGGCCTTGTCGCCGCGCGAGGCGATGCGGGCCGCAGTGTCGGCGGCCCGGCGCATGGCATCGCGGCCCAGGTCCTCCGTGTAGGCGTAGCCGATGGCGTCGCCCTGGACGACGCGCACGCCGAGGCCGCCCGTCGTGCTGCGCGTGGCGGACTTCACGGCCTGCTGCTCGTACGTGATGACCGAGCCCTCGCGGTGCTCGAAGTACAGCTCGGCGTAGTCGCCGCCGCGGCTCATCGCCACGCCGAGGACCTCGCTGGCGACGGAGGCGTCGACGCCGTAGCGGTCGTTGAAGAAGGCTTCGGACAGGCGTCCGGTGTCGGTCAAGGGGCCTCCGATGGCTGCGGAAGCATGGTAGCAGCCCGCGATCCGACTCGGCAGCGCCGATGCGACGCGTTATCGGGATCCTGCTGCGGTTCCGTCCCGCGCGCCGCCACGGCCAGGGGCGCCACGGCCCGGCCGCTTCTCCGCCACGAAGGCGAAGCTCTTCGGCCAGACCAGCGCGCCCGCCGTGTCGAGCGCGGCGATGAAGCGCGACGTCGCCAGCGCGCGCCGCAGCCGCCTGCGCCAGCCCGCGACCGGGCGCATCTGCGCCTCGGCGATGAGCACCGCCGCCTCGAAGTCGCTGCGCGGCTGTCGCTTCGGCAAGAAGGCGTCCGCCAGGCAGAAGCGCAGCCACACCAGCGAGTCGACGAAGTGGATGTAGCGGACGTCGCGCACCCGCAGCCCGCGCTCGGCGAGGCGGCGGGTGAGCACCTTCGGTGCGTAGATGCGGACGTGGCCGCCCGGCGTGCGGTAGTAGCCGCGCGAGAGGCGCCAGTACACCAGCTCCGTGAAGTGCGAAGGGACGGCGCCGTGCAGCAGCGCGCTGTCGCGCAGCACCCGCGCGACCTCGGCGATCGCACCCCGGTCGTCGGGCAGATGCTCCAGCGTCTCGGTGCAGATGGCGGCGTCGAACGCGGCGTCGCGGAACGGCAGGCGCGTCGCGTCGGCGACGACGAGGTCGACGCCGACGTGGTGGCCGCCGAGACGTGTGCGCGCCTTGCGCAGCTCGTTCGGGTCGTAGTCGACGCCGACCGCACGGCAGCCGCGCGTGGCCGCGGCGGCGATGTGCCGGCCGTCGCCGCAGCCGACGTCCAGCACGCGCGCCTGTTCGCCGCACGGCAGCAGTTCGGGGCGGATGCTCAGCTTGGCCGACGAGATCTCGGGCACGCGTGCAACGATACAGCACGAACGGCGGAGATACGCTGGCCAGCGCCCAGCCGGACGCTACGTCATGCGCATGCCCTCGAGGTGCGCCAGGTCGTTTAGCCGCCACAGCGCGCGGCGATCGCGCCAGGCGCGGACGGAGGTGATCGAGGCGTTGAAGGCGTAGAACGGGAAGTCGCTCCGGATCCCCAGGATGTGGGCGACGTACGACTGGATGACGCCGCCGTGGCAGGCGACGGCCACCTTCTTCCCGGGGTTGTCGGCGATGATCTGGTCCATCGCCCGGACGATGCGCGCACGGAAGTCGGCGCTTCTTTCGCTGCCGGGGAGGTTGTCCCACGACGGCAGCTCTTCGAAGCGGCGCTTGATGTCCTCGTGCGTGAGGCCGTCGGGGAGCACGCGCGGGTCGGGGCCGACGGTGCCGCGCATCGGCTCGTTGATCTCTTGCAGGTCGTCGATGACCTGCACCTTCAGCCCCAGCCGCTGCGCGATGGCGTCGCCGGTGTTGTAGGCGCGCTGCAGCGGGCTCGCGTAGACCGCATCGACGCCGTACGCCGCCATGCGCTCGCCGAGGCGCCGCGCCTGCTCCTCGCCGACCTTCGTCAGCGGCGGATCGTGCTCGCCCGGCTTGCCCTCGAGCCGCGCCTCGTTGCTGGCGGACTGGCCGTGGCGGATGAGGTAGAGGCGGACGGCGTCCCGCTTGTTCAGGAGCAGCACGTCCTCGAAGTAGTAGGCCATCGGGTCGATCGGCGCCGGCCGGGTGCGGGGATCGCGGTCGGGGTCGGCCATCGGGCGTGTGCTCATGGCCGAAACATAGCCGTGAGGCGGGGCATCGACAAGCGCGACCGTCTACCGCTGCCTGTGCCACCGGCCAACTGCCGAATTCGGCAGGAGATGCCGCGGTAGTAGTCGAAAAGCGCAGCCGCGCGGTACAATCTCAGTTAGTTTCCGCATCATCGAAAGCCAGAGGGAGGTCACCTTGGCCAAGGAAGTCGTCATTGTCGAGGCGGTACGGACCGCCATGGGGCGCCGCAACGGCATGCTTTCCGGCACGCATCCGGTGAAGCTCGGCGCGATCGTCCTCAACGAAGTGGTGAAGCGGGCGGGCATCGAGCCGGGGATGGTCGGCGACGTGGTCTTCGGCAACGTGTCGCAGGTCGGCGAGCAGGCCGCGAACATCGGCCGCAACGTCGTCCTGGAGGCCGGCTTCCCGATCGAGGTGCCGGGCACGACGGTGGACCGGCAGTGCGGCTCCGGCCAGCAGGCGATCCACTTCGCCGCCAACCTCATCTCGTCCGACGTCGTGGACATCGCCATCGGCGGCGGCGTCGAGGTGATGTCGCGTGTGCCGATGGGGTCGAACTTCCAGGTGGCGGGCTTCCCGTTCACGCAGCACATGCGCGAGACGTACGACCTCACGTCGCAGGGTGTCGCGGCCGACAACATCGCGCGCCAGTGGGGCTTCTCCCGCCAGCAGCTCGACGAGTTCGCGCTGCAAAGCCAGGAGCGCGCGAAGGCCGCGCGCGACGCCGGCAAGTTCGAGAAGGAGATCGTCGGCGTCGACGTGGAGCACGAGGGCGTGAAGGGCGTCTTCAAGGTCGACGAGGGCATCCGCGACACGTCGCTCGAGAAGCTCTCGACGCTGCAGCCGTCGTTCGGCGAGGACGGGCTGCACCACGCCGGCAACTCCAGCCAGATCACCGACGGCGCCGCCGCCGTGCTGCTGATGTCGGCCGACAAGGCGAAGGAGCTGGGCCTGAAGCCGCGCGCCCGCATCGTCGCGCAGGCCGTCGTCGGCTCGGACCCGCACCTGATGCTCACGGGCCCGATCACGGCGACGCCGGCGGTGCTGAAGAAGGCCGGCCTCAAGCTCGAGGACATTGACCGCGTCGAGATCAACGAGGCGTTCGCGTCGGTGGTGCTGGCGTGGCAGAAGGAGACGGGCGCCGACCTCTCGAAGGTCAACGTCAACGGCGGCGCCATCGCCCTCGGCCACCCGCTCGGCGCCACCGGCGTCCGGCTGATGACGACGCTGCTCAACGAGCTCGAGCGGACGGGCGGTCGCTACGGCCTCCAGACGATGTGCGAGGGCGGCGGCATGGCCAACGCCACCATCATCGAGCGTCTGGGCTAAGGCGAAGCGCTCTACCCCTGGGGCCGGCGGCGGTGCTC
>DATMAH010000232.1:0-12764 GCA_035583735.1 Dehalococcoidia bacterium | reverse complement strand
CATGATTGATCAGTATTGATCAATACCGATCAGCGCCGAGCGGTTCACCCGCCCTCGAGCGCCTCACGGATCGAGTTGAGGTGACGGCTGATGATCGTCATCGGCCCGTCTTCCGTCATCGCGGCGTGCGGCGCCACCTTCCAGAACATCGGCTGGAAGTACTCCCAGTTCTCCAGGATCTCCTTCCCCCGCCGGCTCCCCGTGAGCTGCACGTGCCGCATGATCAGCGACCGCATCATCTCCTCGTCCTCGGGCGAGCGCACCCGCACGTTGCCGTCGGCGTCGCGCGTCGCCACGCGCTTGATCGCCACCAGCTCGGGGTTCAGCTTGCCGGGGAAGTCGCCGTCTTCGTCCAGCACGTAGGCGATCCCGTTCGACATGCCAGCGCCGAAGTTGCGCCCCGTCGACCCCAGGATCACCACCACGCCCTCCGTCATGTACTCGCACGCGTGGTCGCCCGTCCCCTCCACCACCGCCTTCGCGCCGCTGTTCCGCACGGCGAACCGCTCGCCCGCGCGCCCGGCCGCGAACAGGCTGCCGCCCGTCGCGCCGTACAGGCACGTGTTGCCGATGATCACCTGCTCGTGGCTCGCGAACGTCGACTGCTCCGGCGGCCGGATCGCGATCTCGCCGCCCGCCATCCCCTTGCCGACGTAGTCGTTCGCCTCGCCGCGCAATTGCAGGCGGATGCCGCGGTGGTTGAACGCCCCGAAGCTCTGTCCCGCGCTGCCCCGGAAGTTCAGCACGATCGTCCCCTCCGGCAGCCCCGCGTCCTGGTACCGGTGCGCCACCTCACCCGCGACGCGCGCCCCGACCGTGCGGTTCGTGTTCGAGATGGCGTAGTTCAGCTCCACGTTCACCCGGTGGTCCAGCGCCGCCTGCGCGTCGAACAGGATGCGGTCGTCGAGCGTCGTCTCAGCCCGGTCGTTGCGCTCCTGCAGGTGCAGCCGCGGCCGCCCCGCCGGGTCCCAGCCGATGAGCGGCGACAGGTCGAGCATCTGCGCGCGCTCGTTCTCCGGGCGCGGCACCTGCTTCAGCAGGTCCACCCGCCCCACGATCTCGTCCAGCGTGCGCGCGCCCAGGTACGCCAGGTACTGCCGCACCTCCTGCGCCACGTGGCTGAAGTACGTCACCAGGTCGTCCGGCACGCCCTTGAACTTTTTCCGCAGGTCCATCCGCTGCGACGCGATGCCCACCGGGCACGTGTTCAGGTGGCACTGGCGCGCCATCTGGCAGCCCAGCGCGATCAGCGCGACCGTCCCGAAGCCGAACTCCTCCGCGCCCATCAGCGCCGCGATCACCACGTCGCGCCCGGTGTGCAGCCCGCCGTCGACGCGCACGATCACGCGCGAGCGCAGGTCGTTCATCACCAGCACCTGCTGCGTCTCCGCCAGCCCCACCTCCCACGGCAGCCCCGCGTGCTTGATCGACGACAGCGGCGACGCCCCCGTCCCGCCCGACTCGCCCGAGATCTGGATCACGTCGGCGTAGCCCTTCGCCACGCCCGCCGCGATCGTCCCCACGCCCTCCTCCGCCACCAGCTTGACGGCGATGCGGGCGCGCGGGTTCACCTGCTTCAGGTCGTAGATGAGCTGCGCCAGGTCCTCGATGCTGTAGATGTCGTGGTGCGGCGGCGGCGAGATCAGCGGCGTGCCCGGCAACGTGTGCCGCACCTCCGCGATGTACGGCGACACCTTCGTCCCCGGCAGTTGCCCGCCCTCACCCGGCTTCGACCCCTGCGCCATCTTGATCTCGAGCTCGCGCGCCGCGGCCAGATACCACGTCGTCACCCCGAATCGCCCCGACGCCACCTGCTTGATGTAGCTGTTCGAGTCGTCGCCGTTGCGCGTCCCGAACATCCGGCGCGTCTCTTCGCCGCCCTCGCCCGTGTTCGCCTTGCCGCCGATGCGGTTCATCGCGATCGAGATCGTCTCGTGCGTCTCCGGGCTCAGCGCGCCCAGCGACATCGCCCCCGTCGCGAACCGGCGCATGATGCCCTCCGCCGGCTCCACCTCGTCCGGGCTGATCGACGGCCCCAGCGGCACGAAGTCCAGCAGGTCCCGCAGCACCGTCGGCGGCCGGTTCTCCACCCGCTCCCGGTATGCGTCGTAGTCCTCGTAGCGGTGCGTCTCCATCGACGCCTTGTGCAGCAGCCGCACCACCTCGGGGCTGTTCAGGTGGTACTCGCCATCCTTCCGGTAGCGCACGTGCCCGCCCACCGGCAGCGTCGCCTTCTCCGTGCCGAACCCCATCCTGTGCCGCTCCAGCACGTCCTCCGCGATCTCCTTCAGGCCGATGCCGCCCACGCGCGACGGCGTCCCGGCGAACGCCAGCTCCATCACCTCCGGCCCCAGCCCCACCGCCTCGAAGATCTGCGCGCCGTGGTATGCCGAGACCGTCGAGATGCCCATCTTCGACATGATCTTCAGCAGCCCCGCGTCGATCGCCTTGTTGTAGTTCGACTGCACCGTCGCGACGTCCGGCTCCCCCTTCAGGTCGCCGTTGAAGAACATCTCCGAGATCGTCGCGAACGCCAGGTACGGGTTCACCGCGCTCGCCCCGTAGCCGATGAGGCAGGCGATCTGGTGCACGTTCCGCGCGTCCGCTGTCTCGGCGATGATGCTCGCCCGCATCCGCTTGCCCGCGCGGATCAGGTGGTGGTGCACGGCGCCCACCGCCAGCAGCATCGGGATCGCCGCGTTGTTCGCGTCCACGCCCCGGTCGCTGATGATGAGGATGTTCTTGCCCTCATCGACCGCGGCGCTCGCCTCATCGCACAGCCGCCGCACCGCGGCGCCGAGCGCCTCCGCCCCGTCCCTCGTCCGGAACAACGCGTGCAGCGTCGCCGACGCGAAGTCCCCGTTGTCCATGCCGCGGATCGCGTCGACCTCTTCGTCGATCATCAGCGGGCTGTTCAAGTGCATCAGCCGCGCGTGCTCCGGCGTCTCGGCGAAGAGATTCCGCCGCGGCCCCAGGTAGGTGTCCAGCGACATCACCAGCTCTTCCCGGATCGGGTCGATCGGCGGGTTCGTCACCTGCGCGAACTTCTGCTTGAAGTAGTTGTAAAGCTGCTTCCTGTGCGTATCCAGCACCGCCAGCGGCGTGTCGTCGCCCATCGACCAGACGGCTTCCTTCGCCTCCGCCGCCATCGGCCGGATGATGTACTGCAGCTCCTCCTTCGTGAAGCCGAATGCGGCCTGCAGCCGGTCGAGCTGGTCCGGCGGATGCACCTCCGAGATCGCGCACGTCCGCAGGTACTCGTCGAGCTGCATCCGGTGCTGCCGCACCCACGCGCCGTACGGCCGCCGGTTCGCCACCTCGTCCTTGATCTCGTCGTTCAGCAGCAGGCGGCCCTTCGCCGTGTCGACGGCGATCATCTGCCCCGGCCCGATGCGCCCCTTCTCCACGATGTCCGCATCGTCCAGCGGCACCATCCCCACCTCGGAGCCCATCACGATCGTCCCGTCCGCCGTGCGCACGTACCGCGCGGGCCGCAGCCCGTTGCGGTCCAGCGCCGCCCCAACGATCACCCCGTCCGTGAACGCCAGGCTCGCCGGGCCGTCCCATGGCTCGCTGAGGCACGCGTGGTACTCGTAGAAGTCCTTGCGGTTCGCCGGCATCGCCGGCATGTTCTCCCACGCCTCCGGCACCAGCATCATCAGCGTGTGCAGCACGTCCCGGCCCGAGAGGTACACCGCTTCCAGCACGTTGTCCAGCCGCGCCGAGTCGCTGAACGTGTCGTCCTGGATCAGCGGGCGCAGCAGGCCGGCCTGTTCGCCCCACACGGGCGACGCCAGGTCCGGCTCGCGCGCCTTCGTCCAGTTGCAGTTGCCCTGCAGCGTGTTGATCTCGCCGTTGTGCGCCAAGAAGCGGAACGGCTGCGCCAGGATCCAGTTCGGGAACGTGTTGGTGCTGTATCGCTGGTGGAACACCGCCAGCGCCGTCTCAAACCGCGGGTCGCGGAGGTCGGCGTAGAACTTGTTGAGCTGGTGCGCCACCAGCAGCCCCTTGTAGACGATCGTCCGCGCCGACATCGACGCCACGTAGAAGTCACTGACAGCGTGCTCGCGCGCCCACGCCTCCGCGCGCTTCCGCGCCAGGTAGCACGCACGCTCCAACGCCATGTCATCGGCCCCGTCCGGCCGGCCCAGCAGGATCTGCTCGATCCGCGGCTGGGACCGCTGCGCGCTATCGCCCAGCACCGAGCCGTCGACCGGCACCTGCCGCCACCCGAACACCCGCAGCCCGAACTCCTGTGACGCCACAGTCAGCGCGTGCCGCGCCCGCCCCGCGTCGTCGGCGTCCTGCGGCAGGAAGACCATCCCCACCGCCACGTCTTCGGGCGCCACCTCGCGGCCCAGCCCCCGCACCACCTCCGCGAAGAACGCCTTCGGCACCTGGAAGCTCACCCCGGCGCCGTCGCCCGTCTTCGCGTCGGCGTCCAGCGCCCCGCGGTGCGTCAGGTTCGTGACGGCCGTGATCGCCATCTCGAGAATCCGGTGCGACGGCTTCCCGGAGATATCGGCGACGAAGCCGGTGCCACAGGCGTCCCGTTCCTGTTCGGCACGGTAGAGCGGATATGTCACGTTCAAAACTGCCTGCTCATGCGGGTGGGTGCCCGAATTGTAACGCAGTTCACAATCTGCGCCATACGCCTCGGACGGCCGCGCCCAATCCTGAAAATGCGAACGAGGCCGCCTCGGCGACCCCGCTTCCTGCTCCGGCCCTGTACGCGCCGGAACGCCCCTGACCGTCGGTGCGACGATGGTAGCCGAGGGCTCACGGTTTGACAAGCAGCGCCTTACCAAACGCCGCCCGCCGCGCCCCCGCTCACCAGATCCCGAGCTGCATCTTCACGTCGTCCGACGCCATCGTGCGCGGGTCCCACGGCGGCGAGAACGTCAGCTTCGGCTTCACGCTCTTCACGCCCGGCAGGTCCACCAGCGCATCCTGGATCTGCCCGTCGATCACCGGCCCCAGCGGGCAACCCGGGCTGGTCAGCGTGTACGTCACCGTCACCTCGCCGTCGTCCTCGATCATCACGTCGTACACCAGCCCCAGCTCCACGATGCTCATGTGGATCTCCGGGTCGAAGACGTCCTTCAGGCGCTCCATGATCAGCTCTTCCGACAGCAGTCCCTTCACCGACATCTCACGCTCCTTCCGTCCCCTGCGCCTGCTTCCTGCCGAATCGCTCCAGCTCCCGCCTGAGATTCAGCGGCTGCACGACGGCGCGCTTGTCGTACTCGCCCCATCGCTCGCGCGGCACCATCCACATGATCTCAAATTCGTTGCCGTCAGGGTCGGCGCCGTACAGCGACTTCGTCGCGCCGTGGTCGCTCATGCCCGTCAGCGCGTCCAGCTCGCTCAGCGCACTCGCCGCCTCTGCCAGGTCTTCGATGCTCCCCACCTCCCACGCCAGGTGGTACAGCCCTGTCGCGCCACGCGGCGGCGCCGGCGCGTGCGCGCCCACCTCCATCAGCCCCAGGTCGTGGTGGTTCTCCGACCCCGCCGCCCGCATGAACGCCATCCGCCCGAACTCCCGCGCGATCTCCTCGAACCCGAACGCCTGGCGATAGAACTCCACCGCCCGGTCGAGGCTCCGCACGTACAGCACCGCATGATTCAGCCGCTTCACAGCCACGCTCATCGTTCGCTCTCAGCTTTCAGCCGTCAGTGCACAGTGCGTAGTGCACAGTGCACAGTTGACAGTCCACAGCGGTCCCATCTGCCACTCGCCTGCTCGTTCCCCACACAGACCCCCACGCTGCCGCACCTTACACTTCACCCGTTCGCCCTTTGCCCGTTGTTGTCTGTTGTCTGCTGTCCGTTGTCTGCTGTCCGTTGTCTGCTGTCTGTTGTCTGCTGTCTGTTGTCTCCCGCGCCGCCCTCAGCTCTCCTCGCGCCGCACTTCGCCGTCGCCGCGCTCGTGCTGCGCGATGCCGTCGGCCAGCGTGTGCCACGCCAGCGTCGCGCACTTCACCCGCACCGCGAACTTCCCCACGCCCTGCAGCGCCTCCAGGTCGCCCAGCTCGTCCGGCACGGGCGCGTCTGGCTCGGTCAGCATCCGCTTGAACGCGTCCGTCAGCCGCCGGATCTCCCCGATGTCCTTCTCCAGCACCAGGTCCGTCATCATCGACCCCGATGCCTGGCTGATCGAGCACCCGCGCCCCATCAGCCCGATGCCCGTGAGCCGGTCTCCGTCGAATTTCAGCGTCATCTCCACCTCGTCGCCACAGACGGGGTTGTATCCCTCGGCGACCACGTCCGGGTCCGGCAGCCGCTCCCGGTGGTGCGGGCGCTTGTAGTGGTCGAGGATGACCTCGCGGTACAGCTCGTCCAGCTCAGGCTCGGGACGCTGCAGCGACATGCCCGAAGATCCTCTCCGCCTCGCCCAGTCCGTCGACCAGGGCGTCGACCTCTTCCTTCGTGTTGTAGATGTAGAAGCTCGCGCGCGCCGTCGCCACGACGCCCAGCTCGCGCATCAGCGGCTGCGCGCAGTGGTGCCCCGCCCGGATCGCGATCCCCTGCTGGTCCAGCACCTGCGACAGGTCGTGCGGGTGCAGCTCGCCCAGGTTGAACGCCACCGCCCCGCCCTTCTCCTCCGCGCTCGACGGCCCGTACACCGTCACACCCTCCACCCGCGACAGCACGTCGATCGCGTACTGCGTCAGCTCGACCTCGTGCCGCCGCACCGCCTCCATCCCCAGCCCCTCCAGGTAGTCGATCGCCGGCGCGAACGCGATCACGTCCGCGATGTTCGGCGTCCCCGCCTCGAACTTGTGCGGCAGGCCGGCGTACGTGCTGCTCTCGTACGTCACCTTCATGATCATCTCGCCGCCGCCCAGGAACGGGTCCATCGCCTCGAGGACCTCGCGCTTCCCGTACAGCACGCCCACGCCCGTCGGCCCCAGCATCTTGTGCGCCGAGAACGCCAGGAAGTCGCACCCCAGCGCCTGCACGTCGACCGCCATGTGCGGCACCGACTGCGCGCCATCCACCAGCACCACCGCGCCCGCGCGATGCGCGACGCCGGCGATCTCCTTGATCGGGTTGATCGTCCCCAGCACGTTCGACATCTGCGACATGGCGACGATCTTCGTCCGGTCGCCCAGCTTCTCCAGGAAGTCGTCCCAGACCAGGTGCCCCGTCTCGTCGATCTCCACGTAGCGGATCACCGCGCCCGTCGCCTTCGCCACCAGGTGCCACGGCACCAGGTTGCTGTGGTGCTCCATCGCCGAGAACAGGATCTCGTCGCCCGGCTTCAGGAACTTCCGCCCCCACGCATGCGCGACGAGGTTGATCGACTCCGTCGTGTTCCGCGTGAAGATGATCTCCTGCTCCGGGTGCGCGGCGTTGATGAAGCGGCCCACCTTCAGCCGCGTCGCCTCGTACGCCGCCGTCGCCTCTTCGGCCAGCGTGTGCAGCCCGCGATGGATGTTCGCGTTGTAACGCTCGTAGTAGTGCACCAGCGCGTCGATGACGGCCCGCGGCTTCTGCGTCGTTGCCGCGTTGTCCAGGTACACCAGCGGCCGGCCATGCACCGTCCGCTCCAGGATCGGAAAGTCTTTGCGTATCTGCGCGACGTCGTACATGTCCGTGTCCGTCATCCAGGTCCTGGGCTCTAGATTCTAGCTTCGGTTCTAGGTTCTGGGTTCGGTTTCAGGTGCTCGCCCCTCGAACCTCTAACCTCCAGCCAACCACTACCCCACCCGCACCCTCACGTCGTCGCCTTCGACCTGCACCTCGTACGTCCGCACCGGCCGCACCGCCGGCAGCACCACCGCCCGTCCGTCCGTCACGTCGAACTTCGCGCCGTGCCGCGGGCACTCGATGAGCCTCCCCTCCAGCTCGCCCTGGTCGAGCGGGCCGCCGTCATGCGTGCATACGTCGTCGATCGCGTAGAAGCTGCCACCGACGTTGCACAGCGCGATCCGCACCCCGCCCACCTCGCGCACCTCCACCTTCCCGTCCGGGATGTCGCCCGTCTTCGCCACCGTCACGAACTCGCCCATCTCTCTCGCTTCCCGCTCCGGCTGCCAGCCAGCGGCGCCGTCAGGCCTCCATCATCTCCTCATACGTCAGCGCCCCGGCGACGCCCCCGGCCTTCGCCAGCACCGCGTCCATCACCCGCTCGCGCACGCGTGCGTCCGGGATCCTGTCGGCCACGTCGGCGAAGAACCCCTCCACCAGCATCTGCTCCGCCCTCTCGCGCGGGATCCCGCGCGACTCCAGGTAGAACAGCTCGGTCTCTTCGACAGGGCCGGCCGTGGCGCCATGGCTGCACTTCGCCACGTCGTACGCCTCGATCTCCAGGATCGGGATCGGCGCCGCCTTCGCGTGCTCGCTCAGCAGCAGGTTCCGCGACGTCTGGTTCGCCTCGCTCGCGCTGGCGCCCGGATTGATGCGCGTCACCCCGTACCACACCAGCGACGCCCGGTCCGTCAGCGCCGACTTGAACTGCAGGTCGCTCACCGTGTGCGCCCCGACGTGGTCCTGCAGCGTGTTGTAGTCGAAGTGCTGGTCGCCGTCGCCGAACGTGATGCCCACGAGCTGCGTCTGCGCGCCCGCCTCCGGCATCTCGACGTCGACCCGCATCTTCGTCAGCCTCGACCCGATGCCGGCCGCCAGCGCCGTGAACTTCGCGTCCCGCCCCAGCCGCGCCCGCACCGTGTGGAAGTTGTAGACAGCATCGCCCCAGCGGTTCACCGAGTAGTATTCGACCTCCGCGCCATCGCCGACGATGAACTCCGTCGCCGCCGAGACGACGCGCTGTGCCGCCGACTCCACCGACACCGTCTCGTCGATGACCTTCAGCCGCGCCTGCGCTTCGACGACGACGAGCGTCCGCGGCGCCATCAGCAGCGACTCCGCGGCCGCCCCCGTGATCAGGTGCAGCGGCAAGTGCACCTCAACGCCGCGCGGCACGTATACGAACGCGCCGCCGCTCCACAGCGCGGCGTTCAGCGCCACGAACTTCCACTCGTCCACCGGCACGAGCGAATACAGGTACTGCTCCACCAGCGCGCGATGCTCCGTCGCCGCGGCGTGCAGGTCCATCACCACGACGCCCCGCGCGCGCGCCTCCTCCGTGAGCCGCGACAGCACCACCGACGAATCAACCTGGACGTGGTATCCCGCCATCGGCGCGTCGTCCCACGCCGCACGCGCCACGGGCGGCAGCGCCGCCACGCTCGCCACCGTCGCGTTGCCGCTATATGCGACTGCCGCCTCAAACTCGATCTCACGGATTGGCGTCCGGCGCCACTCCTCGTCGCCCGGGTCCGGCAGGCCCAGCGATTCGTACGTCCGCCACGCCGCCAGCCGCCGCTCCCGCAGCCACGCCGGCTCGTCCGCCGCGATGCGCTCCACGTCCGCCTGCGTGAGCCCGGGGATCCCCGGCGCCAGCACGTCTTGTGTCATCGTCTCATTCTCTTCGCACAGAGGGCGCCGCACGCGCGCGCGTTCAGCGCCCCCACCACATCTCGCGTTCCCGCTGCTCGCGTCCCGTGTCGGACCTCAGCGCCTAGCCGACAGCCCCCTCCATCTGGAGCTCGATCAGCCGGTTCAGCTCGACTGCGTACTCCATCGGCAGCTCCTTCACGATCGGCTCCACGAAGCCGTTGACGATCATCTTCGTCGCGTCGACCTCGCTCAGCCCGCGGCTCTGCAGGTAGAAGAGCTGGTCCTCCCCCACCTTCGACACCGACGCCTCGTGGCCGATGTTCACCTGCTCTTCCTCGATGTCCATCAGCGGGTACGTGTCCGACCGCGACTCCTTGTCGAGCAGCAGCGCGTCGCACCGCACCGTCGCCTTCGACCGCACCGCGCCCGGGTACACCTTCAGCGCCCCCCGGTAGCTCGTGCGGCCCGAGCCCCGCGACACCGACTTCGAGATGATCGTCGACGTCGTGTCCGGCGCCGCGTGCACCATCTTCGCCCCGGCGTCCTGGTGCTGCCCGTCCGACGCCATCGCCAGCGACAGCACCTCGCCGTGCGCGTGCGGCTCCATCAGGTACACGCTCGGGTACTTCATCGTCAGCCGCGAGCCCAGGTTCCCGTCGACCCACTCCATCACGCCGCCCTCGTACGCCGCGGCGCGCTTCGTCACCAGGTTGTACACGTTCGTCGACCAGTTCTGGATCGTCGTGTACCGCACCCGCGCGTTCTTCTTGACGATGATCTCCACCACCGCGCTGTGCAGCGAGTCCGTCGAGTACGTCGGCGCCGTGCACCCCTCGACGTAGTGGACGTAGCTCCCCTCCTCGGCGATGATCAGCGTCCGCTCGAACTGGCCCATGTTCTCCTTGTTGATGCGGAAGTACGCCTGCAGCGGGATGTCTACCTTCACGCCCGCCGGCACGTACACGAAGCTCCCGCCCGACCACACGGCGCTGTTCAGCGCGGCGAACTTGTTGTCCGCCGGCGGCACGATCGTCCCAAAGTACTGCCGGACGATCTCCGGGTACTCTTTCACCGCCGTGTCCGTGTCGACGAAGATCACGCCCAGCTTCTCCAGGTCCTCGCGGATGCTGTGGTACACCACCTCCGAGTCGTACTGCGCGCCCACGCCGGCGATCAGCGACTTCCGCTCCGCCTCCGGGATGCCCAGCTTCTCGAACGTGTCCTTGATGTACTCCGGCACGTCCGACCAGTCCTGCTCCGGCCGGTCAGACGCCCGCGCGAAGTAGTAGATGTCGTCGAAGTCCAGCGGGTAGTTCTGGATGTTGCCGCCCCAGAACCCCGTCGGCATCGGCTTCTCCACGAAGTGGCGATACGCCTTCACGCGGAAGTCCGTCATCCACTGCGGCTCGTCCTTCACCTTGGAGATCTCGCGCACGACCTCTTCGCTCAACCCCTTCTTGGTGTTGTACTTGTAGACCGCGCGGTCGTTGTCGTTGAAGCCCCACTTGTAGCCTTCGCGGCCCAGGGTCTCCGGCGTTACCTTCGTCACCATCTCTAAGCCCTCTCTCCTGTCGCTGCCGGCACCCGTCCGAACTTCTCGATGATCGGGTCGTAGCCCTTCTCCTCCAGCTCCAGCGCCAGCTCCGGCCCGCCCGACTGGATGATCCGCCCCTGGTACAGGATGTGCACGAACTGCGGCCTGATGTAGTTCAGCAGCCGCTGGTAGTGCGTGATCAGCACCACGCCCAGCTTCGGCGTCATCAGCGCGTTCACGCCCTCCGCCACCGTCCGCAGCGCGTCGATGTCCAGCCCGGAGTCCGTCTCGTCCATGATCGCCAGGTCCGGGTCCAGCATCCCCATCTGCAGCACTTCCGCGCGCTTCTTCTCCCCGCCGGAGAAGCCCTCGTTGACGTAGCGCCGCGCGAACTGCTCGTCCATCCGCAGCATCTTCAGCATGCTCATCAGCTTCTCGCGGAACTCCCGGATCGGCACATCGCCGCCGCGCACCGCGTTCACCGACTGGCGCAGGAAGTTCACCATCGTCACGCCGGGGATGCTCGTCGGGTACTGGAACGCCAGGAACATGCCCTGCCGCGCGCGCTCGTCCGGCGTCATGCCCAGGATGTCCTGCCCCTTGAAGAGCACCGTCCCGCCGGTCACCTGGTAGCGCGGGTGCCCCATCAGCGCGTTCGCCAGCGTGCTCTTCCCCGACCCGTTCGGCCCCATGATCGCGTGCACTTCGCCGCGGTTCACCACCAGGTCGACGCCGTTGAGGATCTGCTTCCCCTCCACGGCGACCTCGAGGCCGCTGATCTTCAACAGTTCTTCCGCCATTCCTCTTCCTGTTCCGTCCCGCTGCGCACGCGCGCCGCCCTACTGCTTGTTCCCGATCTCGTCCAGCTCGATGACATCCACGTCCCGCACCACGTACTCGCACACGTGCTGCCCGTCGACGATCCGGCTCACCTGCTCCACCGGCGCGCCCACCAGCGTCTGCACCACTTTGTGGTCCGCGTGGCACGGCGCGTCGGACACCTCCGCCGCCTTTCGGTAGGGGCACACCGTGTTCATCAGGTGGTACCCGTCCGCGTCACGCCGCCAGTGGTCGACGATGCCCTCTTCCTTCAGCGCGGCGCTCGTCTCCGCAACGCGCTCCGCCACCGTCGCGCCCGTCACCATCGGCCGGTACGCCCCGGCGACGTCCTCCGCCACGCCCTCGAACGCCCGCGCCAGCAGCGGCTCCGACTCCGGCAGCGCCGCCAGCCGCTTCACCAGCCGGTTCACCAGCCGCGGGTAGTGCGCGTTCAGATCCTCCGCCCGCTCCGTCAGCCGGTACGCGTACGAAGGACGCCCCACCGGCCCGCGCTGAATCCTTATGTCGACCAGACCCTCCGCCCGCATCACCTCCAGGTGACGCCGGATGTTCGCCGCGTTCAGCCCCAGCTCCGCCGCGATCTCGCCGACCGTCGCTTCGCCACGCGCCGCCAGCAGGTCCCGCATCTGGTCTCGTGTCGACTTCACACCCAGATCGTACCGGCCACCGCCGCCTGTAACAAGACTAAAGTGACTATAAATGCACGATTACAGCTAAATTACCGCGCTGGCCCAGCACCCCGGCCAATCACACCGCTCGCATCCCCGCCTCACACCATAGACTCCCCGCCTCACACCGTAGACCGACTCCCCGAACCAGCCTCCCCCTCTCCCCTCTGGGAGAGGGGGCCGGGGGCTGAGGGCCACCCCAACCCACCCACCGACCCAACCCACCCCACCCACAGCCGGACCCCCAACACCTGCCCGAACCTACGCCCTCACCCCCAACAAAACACTCCCCCTCTCCCCTTGAGGGAGAGGGGGCC
>DATMAH010000231.1:0-22524 GCA_035583735.1 Dehalococcoidia bacterium | reverse complement strand
CGGTCGGCCCGCCTCTCCGCGTCTCCGTCTTCGCTTGCCCTGGGCCTACACCGCCACCGTCACCGCGCGCTCCATCTTCTTGCCCACCGCCTCCGCCACCTTCGCCACGTTCGCCATCACGCTGGCGAACATGTCGAACGTCAGCGACTGCGCGCCGTCGCTCAGCGCGTGCTCCGGACTCGGGTGCACCTCCAGGATCAGTCCGTCCGCGCCCGCCGCGATCATCCCCAGCCCCACCGGCTCCACCAGCGGCCGCTTGCCCGTGCCGTGGCTCGGGTCCGCGACGATCGGCAGGTGGCTCATCTCCTTGATCAGCGGGATGGCGTTGATGTCCATCGTGTTGCGCGTCGCCGTCTCGAAGGTGCGGATGCCCCGCTCGCACAGGATGACGTTGCGGTTGCCCTTCTTCAGGATGTACTCCGCCGCCAGCAGCCACTCCTGGATCGACGACGACATGCCGCGCTTCAGCAGCACCGGCTTGCCCGACTCCGCGATCGCCTCCAGCAGGAAGAAGTTCTGCGCGTTGCGCGTCCCCACCTGCAGCACGTCGGCGTACTTCGCCACGTCGGCCACGCTCGCCTCCGACATCACCTCCGTCACCACCGGCAGGCCCGTCTCCTCCCGCGCCGCCGCCAGCAGCTTCAGGCCCTCCACCTCCAGCCCGCGGAAGCTGTACGGCGACGTCCGCGGCTTGAACGCGCCTCCCCGCAGCATCGACGCCCCGCGCTCCTTGACGGCGCGCGCCGTCGCCATCAACTGATCTTCGCTCTCCACCGCGCACGGGCCCGCGATCACCGTCACCGTCCCCTCGCCGACGCGCACGCCGTTCACCTCGACGACCGTGTCGTCTTGCTTGAACTCGCGGCTGCACAGCTTGTACGGCGAACTGATCGGGACGGTGCCTTCGACGCCGGCCATCACCTCGAGATCGTCGGCCAGCTCCGGCTGCTCGTAATCCAGCCCCACCACCCCGATCACCGTGCGCTCGACGCCCACGATCGGGTGCCCTTCCAGCCCGGCTTCCCGGATGCGGGCCATCACCGCCTCGAACTCCTCCCGGGTATGCCCCGGTTTCATGATCACCATCATCGGTCTCTCCTCCATGCCCCGCTCACGGCGGGGCGACATTCCGGTACCGCTGCCGCGCTGGCCGCCGGCGCCCCGGGCTTGCGCCGCCTGTCATGGACCCTGACCGGCGTTCGTGCGCCACGAAGATACACGAAGCGGCCGCCCACGCGCCCTGCGCCACGCGTAGCCCTCCGCCCGTGCGGCAGGGCCGCACGCCACCCGCGGCAGGTCCTGTCCGTCGTCTCAGTCGGGGGGAAGTGTGCTCCCGTCTCCGCCCTGCCGGGGCGTGGGGCTGTCAGCCGCCAAAGACGCCGGCCGCGGAGTCATACGTGCAGCCGACGGAGGACCGAAGCGATCGCTCGTCGCTGTTACGTGCTGGCCTCCGTGCGGCCGGTGAGCACCTCAACATAGTTCCTGACTCGCTCCACGCACTCTTCGCGAGGCGATGACTCGATCGTGTCCACGATCGCCGCGCCGATGGCGACCGCGTCCGCCAGCCCCCGCAACGCCTGCACGTGCTCGCGCTTCGAGATACCGAATCCTACCACGAGCGGCAACTCCGTCTTCGCCCGCAGCCGCTGGAGGAATCCGGGAAGCTCACCCGAGAGCCGCTCCCGCGCCCCCGTCACCCCCAGCACCGCCACGGCGTAGATGAATCCCGTCGACCGCCGCGCGATCTCGTCCAGCCGCCTGTCGTCCGATGTCTGCGCCGCCAGGAAGACGAGCGCCAGCCCCGTCTTCCGGCACTGCGCCAGCGCGCCGTCCGCCTCCTCCGGCGGCAGGTCCGAGATGATCAGCCCGTCCGCACCCGCCGCCGCCGCCTCGGCGATGAACCGCTCCTCGCCCATCGCCAGGAACGTGTTGTAGTAGCCCATCAGGACCAGCGGCACGCCGACGCCGTCCGCCCGCAGCCGCCGCACCATCTCGACCGCGTCGGACGGGTGCGCGCCGTGCCGCAGCGCCTCGTACGACGACCGCTGGACCGCCGGCCCGTCCGCCAGCGGGTCGCTGAAGGCGATCCCCAGCTCCAGCCCGCTCGCCCCACCCTCCACCATCGCCTTCGCGATCGACACGCTCGTCTCGAAGTCGGGGTAGCCGACCGTCAGAAACGGCATCACACCGACACGCCCCTCCGCGCGCAGCCGCGCGAACGTCTCGGCCAGCCGCTGCGTCATGACGGCTCGCACTCCACCGCGACGATGGCGATCACCCCCAGCGTGTTGAACAGCATGTGCGCCAGCACCACCGACAGCAGGTTGCCGCTCTTCCAGTACGCCAGCGCGAAGACGATGCCGATGAGCGAGAACTGCGCCGCCGACTTCCACAGCGTCGGGTTGCCGACGAGGTGCGCCAGCCCGAACAGCACGCCGCTCAGCACCACCCCCGCCGCCACGCCCGCGAACCGCGCGATGCCCGGGAACAGGAACCCGCGGAAGAACGTCTCCTCCGCCACCGGCGCGAAGACGATCGCGCTCAGGCCCAGCGCCGCCAGCACCACCGGGTCGTCGCGGATGTACAGCGGCACCTGGTCGTCGCACGACTGCTCCAGCGACTCGAAGAGCTGCACGAACAGCCCCCACGCCACCGACGCGAGGTAGGCCCCGGCGAACGCCGCCAGCCCCCACCACAGCGTCGGCCAGCGCGGCCGCCCGAACCCCAGCCGCGACCAGCCGCCCCCGTACTTCCCGAACGTGAAGTACGCCGCCACCGCGATGATCACGCCGTAGACCAGGATGTTCAGCGCCGTGGCGCTCAGCAGGAACCCGCGCGACTCATCGTCATCGAAGATGACCAGCAGGATGACGAACGGGATCAGCGGCACCAGCAGGAACGCGCCCAGGAACGCCATGATCCCCAGCACGACGTCCCGCGGCGTCCAGTCGATGCGCCGCCCGGCGACCTCGACCGGCTCTCCGGGCGGTGGCGACGATCCCGCTGTGATGTCCATCTGCATTGCAGTATGGCCGCGCGCAGGGGTCTTCGGAAGCCGGAGGTCAGCGGACGGTGCCCCGAGAGTGCGCGAACCTCCAACCTCCAACCTCGAACGACCACCGATATACTGCCGCCGTGAACGAGTCCGAGGAGCTCCTGCGCGCGGCCCTCTTCAAGGTGCCGCCCGGCCTCGCCGAGCACGTCCTGCGCGTCGTCGGCGAGGCCGAGCGCCTCGCCGCCATCCACGGCGTCGACCGCGAATCCGCGAAGATCGCCGCGCTCGCCCACGACCTGCTCCGCGCCCACAGCCCGGAACGCCTGCTCGCCATCGCCGATGAGCAGCACTACCCGCTCGACGCCGCCGACCGCATGGAGCCGGTGCTGCTCCACGGGCCGCTCGCCGTCCCCATCCTGCGCGAGCAGTACGGCATCGTCGATGCGGACGTGCTGGCGGCGTGCGCCCGGCACACCACCGCCGCACCCGCCATGACGCCGCTGCAGAAGCTCCTCTTCGTCGCCGACAAGATCGAGCCCCACAAGCGCGAGCGCGCCCCCGAGATCGGACGCGTCGCCGCGCTCGCGGAGACGGACCTCGACGCCGCCATGCTCGCCTATCTCGACTACCAGGTGCGCTACGCTATCGACCACGCGTGGCCGCTGCACCCCAACACCGTCGCCGCCCGCAACGAGCTGCTCGCCGCCCGCCCGCCGCAGCACGAGGACGCCGGCCGCGCATCCGGGGTCAGCCGTGAGACGGAGTAGCCCCGCCGCCGGGGCGGAGGCGTGATGCGGCACAAGGTGCGGATCGAAGGCATCGTCACCCCCGACGACGCGCTCACGAAGTGGCTCCACGTCCCCTTCGAGGTGCCGCCCGGCGCCTGCCGCCTCGAGGTCAACTACCACTACGCCAACCAGGTGCAGGGCGCGCAGGAGTTCAACCCCGGCAACAACATCGATATCGGCGTCTTCGACGTGCGCGGCGCCGAGTTCCTGGGCAACGGCTTTCGCGGCTGGAGCGGCGGCGCCCGCAGCAGCTTCTACATCACACCCGGCGCCGCCACGCCCGGCTACCTGCGCGGCCCCCTGCAGCCCGGCAACTGGACCATCCTCCTCGGCCTCTCCAAGATCAGCGACCCGGAGGTCCCCTACCGCATCAACGTCGAGTTCGACCTCGACCCGGAGAACCCCGATGCCGGCGCCGGCGAGCTGCCCGACCCGCTGCCGCGCCTGCGCGACGCCGTCGCCGGCGCCTCGGACGGCGGCGCCGGCCGCTGGTACAAGGGGGACTTGCACGCCCACAGCGAGCACAGCGACGGCCAGAATACCGTCGCCGAGATCATCGCCTACACGAAGCGCGCCGGCCTCGACTACTTCGCCCTCACCGACCACAACACCATCAGCCACTGGGACGACCTCGCGCGCATCAACGACGGCGCGCCGCTCCTCATCCCCGGCGAAGAGATCACCATGTACGACGGCCACGCCAACATCTGGGGCATCGACGCGTGGGTGGACTTCCGCGTCAACGAGCCGCACCAGGTCGAGCAGCTCATCGCCGACGCCCGCAGGAAGGGGTCGATGTTCTCCATCAACCACCCCGACTCCCCCATCCCGTGGGAGCACGAACTGGTCCGCGGCTACCAGGGCATCGAGGTCTGGAACGCGCCCTGGCGCTGGTACAACGAGCCCGCCCTCATCCGCTGGCAGTACCACCTCAACCGCGGACAGCGCATCGTCGCCGTCGGCGGCAGCGACTCGCACTGCGTGCCGCCCGCCAAGATGACGCAGCCCAACCTCCCGGGCGAGCCCTGCACGTGGGTCTACGTCGAAGGCCCGCTCACGCAGCGCTCACTCCTCGATGCCGTGGAGCGCGGCCGCATCTTCATCTCCGAGTCCCCGGACGGCCCCTTCCTCGAGCTGCGCGCGGACGCCGACGGCGACGGCGTCTTCGAGACGCTCCCCGGCGACGTCATCGCCCCCGGCTTCCAGAACCCCGTGAAGTTCCACATCAAGTACCGCGGGCCCGACGGCAAGCACCTGCGCTTCTTCACCCGCAAGGCCTGCGTCCTCGACCTCGTCGCCGAACGCGAGGAGTACGACTTCGAGTTCGAGGTCCCGCTCGACGGCAACGATTACCTGCGCTGCGAGGCGCGCGGCTTCCGCGGCCGCCCGGAGCGCGGCGAGGTGGTGCTCGCGCTTACCAACCCCATCTACGCCGGCCGCTGGTAGCCCCTGCCTCCGCAGCACGCCGCCTCGACGCCAGGGCCGCCGGCGTCCGCATCGGCCGGCACGCGTCTCGGCCACGCCCGGCGCGAGACGCGCCGCCTCGGCGTCCGCCAGATCTCCCTGCACACCACCATCACCACTCCCGCCCGCCGCCTCTACGAGCGCCACGGCTTCCGCGTCGCCCACACCGCGACCGTCTCCGCGCACCAGCGCATCACGGGCATCCCGGGCCGCCTCCTCGTGGTCAGGGATCTGACCCGAACGCGGCAGACCCGCGCCGCGACGCGCCGTTGTCATGCCGGCGCCCCCAATTGCGCTGTAACGGTGATTGCGCTGTCCCTAGCATGTCACTGGAACAAATGGGCGAAGGAGCATCGGACATGAACGCCATCGAACTGATCCTGGACGACCACCGTCGCGTGAAGTCGCTCTTCCGCGAATTCGAGCGGTGCCAGGATCCCGTCGAGAAGCAGCAGATCGCCGAGGACGCGATCGTCGAGCTGCGGGTGCACAGCCAGGTCGAGGAGCAGGTCTTCTATCCCGCCGTCCGCGAGCGCGGCGACGACCGCGCCAGCAACCTCGTCTCCGAAAGCGAGGAAGAGCACCACCGCGCCGACGCGCTGATGGAGCAGATCAAGGGCAAGAGTGCCGCTGACCCCGACTACGACACGCTCTTCACGCAGCTCGTGCAGGAGATCGAGCACCACATCATCGAGGAGGAGACGCAGATGCTGCCGGAGGCGCAGCGCATCCTCAGCGGTGACCTGGACCGCATCGCCGGCCGCATGAAGCAGCTCAAGTCCCAGCTCGCCGAAGCGGCGTAGACGCCGGCTGCTAGGCCGCGTCGAGCAGGGCGGCCAGGCGCGACGCGTCGCCGCCGGGTCCCACCACGGCCATCGAAAAGCCGCCAGGGCGGAACAGCCGCCGCGCCAGCCGCTGCACGTCCGCCGGCGTCACCGCCGCGATCCCCGCGACGACGTCCTCGACCGGCTCGATCTCGCCCGTCATCAGCAGCGCCTCGCCCGCGCGCTGCGCCAGCGCCATCGTCGACTCCAGCCCGAGCCGGAAGTTGCCGATGGAGAAGTCCCGCGCCTTCGTGATCTCCTCCTCGGACACGGGCTCGTCGCGCAGGCGGAACAGCTCGGCGCGGATCACCTGCGTCGCCTCCTCCAGGTGCTCCAGCGTGACGCCCGCGCTGATGCTCATCATCCCCACGTCGCTGTAGCGCGTCGAACCGGAGCCGACCGAGTACGCCAGCCCGCGCCGCTCCCGCACCTCCTTGAACAGCCGCGAACTCATCCCGCGGCCCAGCACCGTGTTCAGCACCTGCAGCACGTAGCGGTCCGGGTCGCGCCGCGGCAGCCCGTACAGCCCGATGCCCATATTGCACTGCGCGATCTCGCGCGTCTCCACCACCACGCGCTCCTCCCCGAAGCGCTGCTCCGCCGGCAGAGGCGCCGGCGCCGGCCGGTCCTCGATGCCGCCGAAGAGCGCGTCGGCGAGCTGCATCACTTCGTCGTGCGTCGTGTTGCCGGCGACGCTCACCACCGTGTTCGACGGCACGTAGTACGTCGCCACGTGCTCCGCCAGGTCGTCGCGCCGCATCTCACCCACCGTCTCCAGCGTCCCGGCGATCGGCCAGCCGATCGGCTGGTCGCCGAACGTCGCGCGGGACAGCAGCTCCGACGCCCACGCGCCCGGCTGGTCGTGCGCGCGCCGGATCTCCTGCTGCACCACCGTCCGCTCCCGGTCGATCTCCTCCGGCTCCAGCAGCGACTCCTTGTACATGTCCGCGAGCACGTCCATCGCCAGCGGCAGCTTGTCGAACGGCACCTGGTTCCAGTAGCACGTCAGCTCCTTCGACGTGTACGCGTTCAGCACACCGCCCGCTCCCTCGATCGCTTCGGCGATGACGATCGCGTTCGGCCGCCGCTTCGTGCCCTTGAACAGCACATGCTCCATGTAGTGCGAGACGCCGTTCGTCCGCCGCGTCTCCCCGCGCGAGCCAACGCCGACGAAGACGTTGACGCTGACAGACTGGGCAGTCGGCACCGGCGTCGTCACGACGCGCAGACCGTTGTTCAGCTTTGAAACGTGCCATTCAATGGGCACAAGACATTCCTTCCAGGTTCACAATCAGACGTCTGGACGCGCGCCAGTATAGCCAGCGCCCCGTCCACGGCTTGCGCCGCCCCACCCCTTCAATGTCATCCCCCCGCTGTCCGGCGCCGATACTCATCGGGCGCCGCGGCCGTCGCGGGGCCTCCGGGACGTTGCGCGCGAAGGGCCCGAATGGACGATCATCGGACGAACAGGGCACGCTCTGCCAGCGCCGCGCCCGCGCGCCCGGCCGACGCCTCGTGGTCGCTCGAGCACGCCGTCGACCCATCGTACTGGCCGCGCGCGCTCGGCCTGCGCGTCGTCATCGCCGCCCTCTACTTCATCCTCATCCCGGCCGGGCTGCTGCCCATGTCGACGGCCTGGTGGCTCGCCAGCGGCGGCTCACTCCTCGCGTACAGCATCCTCATGCTCGCCCTCTACCTCCGCAACCCGGAGCGTGTCTGGCTGCACTCCCACCTCGGGCCCGTCGTCGACACCGTGATGATCACGGTCGCCGTCGTCGCGCTCGCCCGGCCGGAGTATCCGCTGTGGATCGGCTACGCGCTCGTCATCTCGTCGCTGTCAGCCGTGCGCAGCACGCGCTTCGTCCTGCTCTTCTCGTTGTGGGTGCTCGCCGCGTACTGGACCGGCGAGCTTGCGCTCGAACTTAGCGGCCGCGCCGAGCACTCGTGGCAGCTCGCCACCGTGGTCTCGATCATGATCGTCTTCACCGCCGCGCAGGCGGACACCATCTCCTCCAGCAACCGCCGCCTGCGCGACATGGTGCTCGCCGCCTCGCTCACAGACCCCCTCACCGGGCTGGCGAACCGCCGGCGCCTGCGCCAGATCGTCGACGAGCACGAGGGCAACCCGGACAGCCCCCTCGCCGTCCTCATGTACGACATCGACAACTTCAAGCAGCTCAACGAAGACCACGGCCACGTCTACGCCGACGACGTGCTGGTCCACGTCTGCGACGAGCTGCGCCAGGTGTTCCGCGGCGCCGACGCCGTCGCCCGCTACGGCGGCGACGAGCTCGTCGTCCTCGCGCACGTCGCCTCGCCCGACGAGGCCGTCGCCATCGGGCAGCGCAGCCTCGACCAGGTCCGCGATGCCTGCGGCGTCCAGCTCAGCCTCGGTGTCGCCGTCTACCCCACGGACGCGCCGACCATCGACGCCGCCATCAAGGCCGCCGACGACGCCCTGCGGCTGGCGAAGCAGGCCGGCAAGGACCGCCTCATCGCAGCCTGACGCCCGCAGCCGCGTGCCGCTGCTACCATGTGCGGCGTGCCCCG
Source organism: Dehalococcoidia bacterium (assembly GCA_035583735.1). Classification (GTDB taxonomy): domain Bacteria; phylum Chloroflexota; class Dehalococcoidia; order DSTF01; family JACRBR01; genus DATMAH01. The sequence goes on along the minus strand of DATMAH010000231.1, from coordinate 13,903 downwards.
CCTGTTCTTCGAGACGACAGCCGGCGAGCCTCCCCCGCCCGGTTTCGGCGGCGACACCGCCGTGCTCGTCTACTTCGTCTCGTTCGCGTTCGCCACGCGCTACGGCTCCCAGCACCCGTTCTCGCGGTTCGCCCTCATCATGCGCTCCCTCCACAAGGTCAACATGACGCCGCTCACCACCTTCGCCGACCGGAACATCGAGGATGAGGCCGACGCGCGCGAGCTGGAGCGCGTCTGGCAGGACGCCGCGCCGCTCGCGGAGACGCTGCGCCGCGTGATCGAGGCGCTGGAGCGCGGCGAAGGCGAGTCGGCCGCCATCACGCCGGAGTGGCCGGACCTGGTGCCGCGCCTCCGGGACCTGAAGCGGATGACGGACTGGGCCGCCGGGCGCGGCGCGCGCGTGCGCCTCTCGTTCGAGCTGTGATCGAGCGCGCGAGCGGCCACGCGCGTCCGGCGCTGGCAGGCCAGCAGGCCCCGGCCCACGACCGCCTGCTGGCCTTCTTCCGCGAGCGTGACTGGGCGCTCGACGCCGTCCTCATCGTCGCCGTCACGCTCGCCGCCGCCATCACGCGCCTCGTCCTCCTCGGCGAGATCCCCTACGGCCTGCATCCGGACGAAGCGCAGGTCGGCACCGACGTCCACAAGATCCTGCGCGGCGACTTCATCCACATCTACACGACGGCGGTGCTCGGCCAGCCCTCCGGCCACGCCTGGATCTCGCTCCCCGCCATCTGGCTCCTGGGCGACACGCTCTTCGCCGTGCGCCTCACGCTGGCGCTCGTCGCCATCGCCGCCATCCCGCTGCTGTACGCGCTCGTGCGCGTCACCTACGGCCGCGCCGAGGCGTTCTTCGCCGCGGCGATGCTGACGGTGTCGTACTGGCACCTCATGTACAGCCGCGTCGCGCACTGGTCGATCTCCTACGGCACCGTGCTGCTCGCCGTGCTGCTCTGCCTGGCGCTGGGGATGAAGACCCGGAACCTCTGGTGGTTCGCTGGCGCCGGCCTCGCCATGGGGCTGGGCGTCTACACCTACAACATCTATCCCATCGCCGTCGTCGCCGTCGCCGTCTTCCTCGCCATCATCACGTGGCTCCACTACCGCGGCGACCTCGCGTGGTGGGGGCGCGCCATGCTCATCACCTGGGGCATCGCCCTCATCGTCGCCACGCCGATGATCGTCTACATCTCCAACCCCGACTCCTTCTACTGGTTCCACATCAACAACTACCAGGAGGTCGGCGTGCTCGATTCGCCCGAGTTCAAGGAGGCCGGATTCGGCGGCAAGGTGAAGCTGATCGCCGAACAGGCGAAGACCTTCGTCGCCCACTACGGCTGGGACGCCGACCCGGACATCGTCGATGGCTTCGGCATCCGTCCCGTCTTCGACCCGCCGACCCTCGTCCTCCTCGCCGGCGGCCTCATCCTCGCCTTCTTCGACCGCCGCAACGCGATGGTCATCGCCGCGCTTTGCTGCCTGCTCATCATCCCGCTGCCCGCCGTCCTGCAGCGCGGCTCCATCATGCGGCAGCCCGTCGCCGCGGCGCCGTTCGTCGCCTTCCTGGCGGCGTTGCCGCTGGCGTGGCTCTGGCGTGGCGCGCTCCGCGCATGGGACGTCAACCGCACCGCCGCCGTCGCCTCACTCGTCGGCGCCGTCGCCGCCCTCGCGCTCGTCACCACCATCACCGTGCGTGACTACTTCTGGGTGTGGCGCGAGGACGACTGGACCCGCCTCATCTACAGCTCCGAGATCACCACCGCCAGCACGTACATGAACCGCCTGCCCGACGACGCCTACGTCCTGCTCTACAGCGACCGCTGGCCCTTCTTCATCGAGATCCGCCAGTTCCTCGCGCCCGACGCCCGCGGCGAAGACCGCTCGTTCGAGTTCGGCGGCGACGCCGGCGACGTCTCGATCCCCGACCCATCACGGCCGACGGTGTTCATCCTCATCGGCAACTACGTTGGCCAGCTGGAGCAGATAGAAGATCGCTACCCCGGCGGCACCCGCCGCGTCTTCGAGCGCGACGGCAAGCTCGAGTTCGTGGCCTACGAGGTCGGCTTCGACGATGCGGACGGACGCTAGCAGCCGCGCACGACGAGGTCGCGCGTCTCGCTCGTCATCGGCCCCTCCGGCGTGTCGACACGCACCCGCCAGCGGTAGCGGATCCCCTGCGTCATGCCAGACCACGTGTGCGTGCCGGCGCTCTCGGCGATCGGCCCCTGCGACGCGTACGCGCCCGCCGCGAAGCCGTCCGTATGCGTCGTGATGTCGATGTGCTGCGGGCCCGGCGCGCGCGCCTCCCAGCGGAACGTCGCCGCCACCGTGCCGTCGCCCGCGCACGCCTGCGTCACCTCGCCGGCGATGGGCGGCCGCGCGCAGTCCACCACGAACGAGCCCTGCGCCGTCACGCGCCACTCCGCCCCGGCCAGCGTGTTGACGCGGTAGTGCAGCCGCAGCCCCAGCGGCAGCTCGCCCAGCGTGTAGACGTGCTGGTCCGCCAGCAGCGGCCCGTGCGCGGCGTACTGCCCCGGCGCGAAGTCCTCCGTCAGCGAGACGTCCAGCCACGACTGCAGCGCCTCCGCGCCCGGGCGGTCCCACTCCAGCCGCACGATGGCGTGGCCATCGCTGGCCCCACGGCAAGTCGACGTAACGATCGCGCTGCCCGCGCCCGAGCCCGGCCCCGTCATGTAGACGAACAGGCCGAACGCAACGAGCCCCAGCAGGCCGAATCGCCCGAACACGCGCCCTCCGGCGCCCATTCTCGCGCGCCCGGTGCCCTCTCCGCGTCGGTGGTATCCCTTAAGGCGTCGCCTCCCGCTCCCCGCGAATACGCGCCGCGTCCCAGGGCGCCGATGATCCAGTTACGGGCCGGCGCGCACCCGCAACCGCCACGTGACGGCGGCTCGCTACAATCGAGGCATGGCGGAAGACATGGCGGCTGAACTCGAACGCCGCGTCGACGAGCTGAAGGAGATCATCGCCGGCAACGACGGCCGCAACGCCGCGGACGCCCGCTTCGCGCGCACCGTCGACAACCTCGTCCGCGCCGTCTACGAGGACATCGGCCAGATTGCCCGCATCCCCGCCCGCACGCTGTTCGACCTCTTCGTCATCAAGGTGCTGTACGTCGGCCGCCAGAGCAGCGACGCCGCCGTCGTCGACTACCTCGCGCGCCTGCTCGAGCGCTGCATCGATATCCGGCAGGTGTTCCCCTCCGGCCCCGACGGCCGGCCGCGCACTATGTACTTCAGCGACATGCTCGACCCGCAGCGCCATCCGGCGGACGTCCCCAACGTCTTCGAGGCCTACCGCCGCTACGCCGACGCCGCGCTCTTCCTCAGCGGCGTCTTCCCCGCATCGCTGGGCCGCCGCCGCCCCGGTGGCCCCTCCGCGCTCCGCCGCCGCGCCGCACCCACCGTCGACCCCGCGTACTACGCCACCACCGGCAAGACCATGTACCGCATGGCCGCGTTCGACGACCACAGCGGCTGCGAGCACGACCCCGAGACGCTCCGCAAGCTCTCCGACTACTTCGACGTCTACGCCGACGCGCTCAACGAGATGAGCGAGCGCTACATCGTCGGCTTCGACATGAGCGCCATCGCCGACCGCATGCTCGACAGCTTCAACCGCTACCGCACCCTCGCCGACGAGCGTGCCCGCGCCGACGCCCACCGCTACGCCCACCTCCTCGGCGCCGACCCGACGTGGCTGGCGCACGAGAGGTAGCACTCAGTTCACAGTCGACAGTTCACAGTCGACAGTTCACAGTTCACAGTCCGCTTCACTCGCCGTTTGTCGCCCGGGTCAGCGCCCGCCCGCTAAGCACATGTCGCCACAGTATGGGCGTTCCGCCGCGCGCTCCCCGCACCCGCCAACCTCCAACCTCTAACCTCTCTAACCTCCACCAACCACCTCCGGCCCTGCTACATTCCCACCATCACGCTCCCGCCGGGGCCGGCGGACCTGCGCCAGGAGGCCAACATGGCCCGCCACGACGTCCGCTTCACCCTCCCCGAACGCACGCTGGGCAACGCCGACATCGAATTCGCTGTCTACAGCGACGACGAACGCCTCGGCGTCCTGAAAGTCAGCAAGGGCGCCCTCGTCTGGCGCCCCGCGAACAAGAAGCTGGGCTACGTCGTCCGCTGGGACGCGTTCGACCACATCATGCAGGAGAACGGACGGCGCGAACGCCTGCGCTGACCGCGGCCTGCGCACCGCGGCGAACGACCGCCGCCATCGCTACCGCCGCGTGATCTGGTCCACCTCCGCCAGCTCCTCCGGCGTCAGCCGCCATTCCGCAGCCGTCACGTTCTGCTCCACCTGCTCCGGCTTCGTCGCCCCGGCGATGACGCTGCTCACGTACGGCTTCGACGCCAGCCAGCCGACGGCGAGGTCGGTCATCGTGTGGCCGCGCTGCTGCGCGAAATCCTCTAACCGCCGCAGCACGCCGAAGTTCCGCTCGTTCAGGATCGCCTCCGCGCGCGGGCCGGCGCCGGCAAGCCGCGTGCCCTCCGGCGGCGCCTCGCCCGGCCGGTACTTGCCCGTCAGAAAGCCGCTGGCCAGCGGGTAATACGGCAGGACCCCCAGCCCGAACTTCTCGCACGCCGGCACCAGCTCCCGCTCGATCCGCCGCTCCAGCAGGTTGTACTGGTTCTGCGCCGAGACGAACGGCGTCAGGCGCTGCGAGCGCGCCACCCACTGCGCGTCCGCCACCTGCCAGCCGTCGTAGTTGGAGCAGCCGATGTACCGCACCTTCCCCGCGCGCACGAGATCGTCCAGCGCGCGCATCGTCTCCTCGATCGGCGTGCGCCGGTCGGGCGCGTGCATCTGGTACAGGTCGATGTAGTCGGTACCCAGCCGCCGCAAGCTCGCATCGACGGCGGCGTAGATGTAGCGCCGCGAGCCCCCCATCATGTGCGGCCCCTCGCCCATCGGACTGGCGAACTTCGTCGCGATGACGACGCCGTGCCGCTTCCCCTTCAGCGCCTCGCCCAGGAACTCCTCCGACTTCCCGCGCCCGCCGTAGACGTCGGCCGTATCGAAGAAGTTGATGCCCAGGTCCAGCGCTTTCGCCACCACCGCCTTCGTCCCGCCGGCGTCGATGCGCGTCCCGAAGTTGTTGCACCCCAGCCCCACCACCGAGACCTGCAGCCCCGAGTTGCCCAGATTCCTGAAGTCCATTGCACAGCGTCCTTTCCCCGGTTCCGTCGCCGGCGATCGTAGCAGCGCCTCCCGTAAGGGACACACACGCCCGGCGACGGGAGCTCGTCACGCCCTTCACACGCATCCGCCGATCGGCGGAGCGCGCCGCCGGTACGAACGGACCACGCCCGCATAGGCCGCCCGCGCGATACGCCACCGCCCGCCGCGAGCGAGAATCGAACCATCGGTGAATGGAGGTGCGCGATGCCAATCACGTTGGCGGACACGAAGGTGCGGATGCCCCTCGAGGGCCCCGCGTACGGGCGCTGGGACCCGAACGCGCAGCCGCGACGGCAGGGCCGGGGCGTCGTCAAGAAGCTGCTTGGCGCGCTCCGGCGCTCCGCCTCCTCCTTCGGCGCCCGCCAGGTCGCGCTCGTCCTCTTCGCCTACTTCGCCTACTTCCTCGTCCGCGGCTTCACCGAGGGCAGCGCCTCGCAGGCCATCGCCAACGGCGACCTCATCATCGAGATCGAGAAGGCGCTGGGCTTCTACTGGGAGCCGGCGGTCCAGCGCCGCATCGTCGAACACCACTGGATCGTCACCGCGGCGAACTGGGTCTACATCTGGGGCCACTGGCCGTTCATCGCCGGCGTCGCCGCATGGCTGCTGTGGAGGCGCCCGGAGGCGTACGCGCTGTTCCGGAACGCGTTCGTCATCTCCGGCGCCATCGGCATCGTCATCTTCATGCTCTTCCCGGTCGCGCCGCCGCGCCTCATGCCGGACGCCGGCCTCGTCGACACCGTGAGCGAGCACTCGAACGCCTATCGCGTGCTGCAGCCGCCGGCGTTCGTCAACCAGTACGCCGCCGTGCCCAGCCTGCACTTCGGCTGGAACCTGCTCATCGGCATCGCGCTGATCACGCAGTCACGCTGGCTCATCGCCCGCGTCGCCGGTCTGCTCTCGCCGATGCTGATGGCGTCCGCCATCGTGCTCACCGCGAACCACTACATCTTCGACGCGGTCGCTGGCGGCGCCGTCGCCCTCACCGGACTCGCGGCGGCGGTGGCATGGAGCACCCACAAGCAGCGCGAGGCGGCCCTCGCCGAAGCCGGCGACAGCGGGCGGCCGGAGTGGCGCCCGCAGCCGCAGCACGGGCACGGCGCGCAGCCCCAGGCCGCATAGGACAACCGGACGCGGAAGGACAGGGAGCGGAGGTCGTTGGGGCGCCTCCGCTCCCTGCTCTCCAGTTCAGTCCATGAAGGACGGTCGAGAGTGCATAGTCCGCTCGTTCGACCGCGCGCCCCGCCCGACGGGACGCACCGCAAATGTACATCTCCTCTCTTCACTTCTTCCTATCGTGCGTCTCTCTCCTGCTCCATCTCCTTCCCTCTCCGTCCTCCATCTCGCTCCGCCTGTTATCCTCGATATGACTCATTGAGCGTCCCTATCGCGCTCGCCGTCCACTCACCCCGGCCGGCGGCCGTTTCCCGCAGGAGGATGCCCCACCCCATGCCCGACACCCTCACGATCACCGATAACCGCACCGGCAAGACCTACGAGGTCCCCGTCACCGACGGCACCATCCGCGCCATGGACCTCCGCCAGATCAAGACCGCCGACGACGACTTCGGCCTCATGGCCTACGACCCCGCCTTCACCAACACCGCCTCCTGCCGCAGCGCCATCACCTACATCGACGGCGACGCCGGCATCCTCGAGTACCGCGGCTACCCCATCGAGCAGCTCGCCGAACAGAGCACCTACCTCGAGACGGCCTACCTGCTCGTCTACGGCGAACTCCCCACGAAGCGCCAGCTCTTCGAGTGGGTGCACAACATCACCTACCACACCTTCGTCCACGAGAACATCAAGAAGTTCATCGAGGGCTTCCGCTACGACGCCCACCCGATGGGCATGCTCGTCGGCACGGTCGGCGCACTCTCCACCTTCTACCCCGACGCCGCCGCTGTCGACGACGCCGCCTCGCGCGAGATGCAGACGTGGCGCCTCATCGCCAAGATGCCGACGCTGGCCGCGTTCGCCTACCGCCACAGCCGCGGCCTCCCCTACGTCTACCCGGACAACGACCTCTCCTTCCCCGGCAACTTCCTCAGCATGCTCTGGAAGATGACAGAGTCGAAGTACACCCCAGACCCCGTCCTCGAGCGCGCCATCGACGTGCTCTTCATCCTCCACGCCGACCACGAGCAGAACTGCAGCGCCAACGCCATGCGCTCCGTCGGCAGCTCCCGCCCGGACCCGTACTCCGCCACCGCCGCCGCCTGCGCCGCCCTCTACGGCCCGCTGCACGGCGGCGCCAACGAGCAGGTGATCCGCATGCTCCAGGAGATCGGCGACAAGAAGAACATCCCGGACTTCATCAAGGAAGTGAAGGCCGGACACGGACGCCTCATGGGCTTCGGCCACCGCGTCTACAAGAACTACGACCCCCGCGCCAGGATCATCAAGCGCACCGCCGACGAAGTCTTCGACCTCACCGGCAAGAATCCGCTGCTCGATATCGCCCTGGAGCTCGAGAAGATCGCCCTGGAGGACGAGTACTTCGTCTCCCGCAAGCTCTACCCCAACGTCGACTTCTACTCCGGCATCATCTACCAGGCGCTCGGCTTCCCCATGGAGATGTTCCCGGTGCTCTTCGCCATCCCGCGCACATCCGGCTGGGTCGCCCAGTGGCGCGAGATGATCACCGACCCGGAGCAGAAGATCGCCCGCCCCCGCCAGGTCTACACCGGCAAGCGCACCCGCGACTTCCTCCCCATGGACAAGCGCAAGGGCTGAGCGTGTCCCGGCAGCCTGGCGACTTCGACGCGCAGAAGACCTGCTCCCGCGCCGCCGCCGGGCACGGGCGTCACCGTCCGCTACGGGCCGTTCGCCGCGCGCTCCGGCGGGCGCCTCGCGCTGCGCCCCGGCATGTCGGTGCTCGATGGCGCCGGCGGCGTTGCGCCGTCGCCATCGCCGCGGCCACCCTTCACAGCACCGTGGGCTTCGCGGCGACGGCGGAGTTCGTAGCCAGCCATTCGATGGCCGAGGGTTCCGCGGCGTTCAGTGGCAGTGAAGCCCAACCTGTGCGTTTATGAGCCCCAGATCAGTCGGCGCAGCGCTGGCGCGCGAGCGACTCACATTCCATACTCCGCCCTCTATCCTCCGACGACCCACGACCGGCCACCCACAACCCACACCCCACTACCCACGCCCGTCGTACAATACCGCCGACAGGAGGTGCCGCAGATGCCCGTCGTCGCCACCCTCAAGCGCCACACCACCGTCGCCGACCCGGCGGAGTTCGAGAAGCGCAAGGGCGCGCTGCTGCAACGGCTGCAACCGTACCTCCAGCAGCAGCCCGGCTTCCTCGGCCACGAGCTGGCCCTCGACGGCAACGGCGGCGCCATGACGGAGACCACCCGCTGGGCCACCGACGACGACTGCCGCCGCTACATCCGCGGCGGCGCCGCCGCCATGGCCGCCACCTGGCTCGACGCCTTCCTCCCCACTGCCCCCTACCCCAACGGCAACTGGATCCGCTCGACCAGCGTCGAGCCGTAGCATGACCACCGCCGCCGAGGCGCCCGCCTCCAACCCCCTCGACGACGCCCTCGCCCAGCTCGACGCCGCCGCGCAGCGCCTCCAGCTCGACCCCGGCATGCGCGACATCCTCGCCCACTGCATCCGCGAGTTCACCGTCAACTTCCCCGTGAAGATGGACGACGGCTCCGTGCGCATGTTCACCGGCTACCGCATCCACCACAACGAGGCCCGCGGCCCCGTGAAGGGCGGCCTCCGCTACAGCACGCAGGTCTCGCTCGACGAGGTGCGCGCGCTGGCGATGTGGATGACCTGGAAGTGCGCCGTCGCCAACCTCCCCTACGGCGGCGCCAAGGGCGGCGTCATCGTCGACCCGCGCGCCCTCAGCCGCGGCGAGCTCGAGCGCCTCACCCGCCGCTTCGCCGCCGAGATCGGCGTCCTCATCGGCCCGGACGAAGACATCCCCGCGCCCGACATGGGCACCGACCAGCAGGTGATGGCCTGGATCATGGACACCTACAGCATGATGCACGGCCACTCCGTGCCGGCCGTCGTCACCGGCAAACCCGTCACCATCGGCGGCAGCAGCGGCCGGGTCGAGGCCACCGGCCGCGGCGTCCTCTTCGTCGCCCAGGAGGCCTGCCGCGATGCCGGCATCCCGCTCGAAGGCGCCACCGTCGCCGTCCAGGGCTTCGGCAACGTCGGCAGCGTCGCCGCGAAGCTGCTCTCAGAGGCCGGCGCGAAGGTCGTCGCCATCAGCGACACAAGCGGCGCCATCTATGACCCCGGCGGCCTCGGCGACGTTGGCGAGATCATCGCCAGGCGCCGACAGCACGGCCTCATCCCGCCCGGCCACCCCGGGGACCACATCACCAACGCCGCACTGCTGGAGCTCCCGGTCGACATCCTCGTCCCGGCCGCCGTCGAAGGCCAGGTCCACGAGGGCAACGCCGCCAACATCAAGGCGCGCATCATCATCGAAGCGGCGAACGGCCCCACGACCACCGGCGCCGACGCCATCCTCCGCGAGCGCGGCTGCTTCGTCGTCCCGGACATCCTGGCCAACGCCGGTGGCGTCATCGTCTCGTACTTCGAGTGGGTGCAGGACCTCCAGTCCTTCTTCTGGGAGGAGGCGGAGGTGAACGACCGCCTGCACCGCATCATCACCAAGGCCTACCGCGAGGTCGCCGCCATCCGCGACGAACAGCGGTGCAGCATGCGCGAAGCCGCCTACGTCCTCGCCGTCCGCCGCGTCGTCGAAGCGATCGAGGTGCGCGGCATCTTCCCCTGACCGGCGCGACGCAACACAAACGATACGCCTCCGCCGTGGCGGATGCCCGAGCGTCATGTATGATGGAGGCAGCCGCCCGAGAACAGCGGCAAATCAGCGACGACCAGTGGGCGCGAGCATGGGCAGCGGCGCGTTTGCCGTCCGCCTGATATGCCGCGGCTCCGGGACGTGCAGGCAGCGTCAGCGCCGGCCGATACCTTTTGACAGGGAGGCCGCGGGCGAGCGGCCAGCAGCGCTGATCCGGGAGGGGTGTGGGGTTGTTCTCGATCCGGGAGGCCGCGCGGGCCGTCACCGCCGAGCGCCAGCGCGTGCTGGAGCTGGCCGCCGTGGTCTTCCTCTGGCAGGCCGCCGTCGGCGTCTACTTCCTCTCCCTCGTCCAGCAGTACCTGCCCATGAAGCTCCAGGCCGGCGCCGCCTACACCGGCTACGCCATGGCGGCCTACGGCGTCGCCAAGTTCCTCCTGCAGCCCGCCGCCGGATGGCTCGCCGACCGCGTCGGCCGCCGCATCACCATGGTCGCCGGCATGGGCGGCAGCGTCCCCGTCCTCGCCCTCATGATGTCCTCGGACGAGCGCGTCTTCCTCGCCTCGTCGGCGCTGCTCGGCGCCTGTGCCGCCGCCATGTGGCCCGCCTTCATGGCCCACGTCGGCGACACGACCCCCTCCGGCCGCCGCGCCCGCACCATGTCCATCATCAACCTCGCCCAGATGGCCGGCATCGGCACCGGCACCATCGTCGGCGTGCTGGCAGTCGACCTCGTCACCTACAGCGCGGCCTTCTGGGCCTGCATCGCCTTCACCCTCGTCGCCGTCGCCATGGTGGTCCGCACGGTGCCCGAATGGGCGCCCGAGCCCGCGCCGGCCGTTCCCGTGCACCAGGCCGGCGTCACGGCCCGGGCTCGCATGGCGCCGTGGACCCCCGGCATCGCCATGCTCGGGCTCATCGTGCTCTTCCTCACCGTCGGCACCAGCCTCCACACCCCGATGATCGGCGCCTACACCCGCGACGTCCTCGACGTGAAGATGTCCTACATGGCGCTGCTGATGCCGGCGCCCGCGCTCGTCGCCGGCATCGCCTTCTGGCGCCTCAGCCACCTCGCCGACCGCGTCGGCCGCCACGTCACCCTCGTCGCCGGCCTCTTCGTCGCCGCCGCCGCCATCTTCGCGCTGACCCTGACGGACAGCCCGTACATCGCCGTGAACCTCGTCGTCATCGCCGGCGTCGCCTACGCGCTCAGCATTCCGGCGTGGGGCGCCGCCGCCCTCGACGCGACGGACGTCGGCGGCCGCGGCCTCTGGCTCGGCATCCTCAGCGCCGTACAGGGCCTCGGCGTCGCCGGCGGGCAGGCTCTCGGCGGCGTCATCGGCGGCGTCTGGGGTCCGCTCGCCCCGTTCAAGCTCGCCGCCCTCCTGCTCATGGTCGCCCTCACCCTCATCGTCCTCCAGCTCTGGCACCAGTCCCGCCGCCGCCTCGCCTCCACCGCCGTCCCCGTCCACATCAGCCACTGACCAACGCACCTCACCGACTACCCCAACACCCCGCACCCAGCCCTTTGCCCTTTGCCGTTTGCCGTTTGGCCGTTTTGCTGTTTGCTGTCCCCCCTCCCCGTTCCCCGCCACGCACCCGTATGGCTACACTGATGCAACACCCCACAGCAGCTCCGGCGAAAGACACACACGTGGAAGCATTTCACTACGAACGCACGACGCTCTCGAACGGACTGCGCGTGCTCACCGCGCCGATGCCCTCCACCCGCTCCGTGACGGTCAGCGTCTACGTCGGCGCCGGCTCCCGCTACGAGCGGGACGAGCAGGCCGGCATCTCCCACCTCCTCGAACATCTCCTCTTCAAGGGCACGGAGAAACGGCCCACCGCCCAGCAGATCTCGGAGCTCGTCGAAGGCGTGGGCGGCGTCCTCAACGCCGGCACCGACCGTGAGCTGACCGTCTACTACGCCAAGGTCGCCGCCCCCCACTTCGAGCGCGCCGCCGACGTCCTCCTCGACATGGTGCGCAGCCCCCTCATCGCCGCCGAGGAGCTCGAGAAGGAGCGCAAGGTGGTGATCGAGGAGCTGGCGTCCGTCGCCGACTCGCCCGCCCAGCTCGTCGATGTCCTCCTCGACGCGACGATGTGGCCCGGACAGCCGCTCGGCCGCGATGTCGCCGGCACGGAGGCCTCGGTCACCGGCATCACCCGCGACGCCACGCTCGACTACCTGCGCTGCCAGTACGCGCCCAACAACGTCGTCGTCGCCGTCGCCGGCGCCATCGAGCACGAGCGGGTGGTGGAGTTCGTGGAGCGCGCCCTGGGCGACTGGCGCCCCGGCGCGCCCGGCCGCTGGATCCCCGCCGTCGATGGGCAGACGGCCGCCCGCTCCGCCGTCCAGTTCAAGCAGACCGAACAGGCCCACATCGAGCTCGCCTTCCACGGCGTCTCCAGCGTCGACCCTGACCGCTTCGCCGCCGACCTCATCAGCGTCGTCCTCGGCGAAGGCATGAGCAGCCGCCTCTTCCTGGAGCTGCGCGAGCAGCGCGCGCTCTGCTACGACGTCCACAGCTACGTCGCGCACTTCCTCGATGCCGGCGCCTTCGCCGTCTACGCCGCCGTCGACCCCAGGCGCGCCACCGAGGCCACGCAGGCGCTGCTCGAAGAGCTCGCCCGCATGCGCGACCTCGGCGTCACGGACGAGGAGCTGGCCAAGGCGAAGGACCTCTCGAAGGGCCGCCTCCTGCTGCGCATGGAGGACACCCGCAACGTCTCCGGCTGGCTCGGCGGGCAGGAGATGCTGCTCGGCGAGATCCGCACGCCCGACGAAGTGGTGGAGCTGGTCGACGCCGTCACCCAGGACGACATCAAGCGCGTCGCGAAGCGGCTGCTCGACGAGCGCAAGCTCTCGCTCGCCATCGTCGGCCCCTTCCGCTCCGACAAGAAATTCGCTGGCCTGCTGAAGCTGTAGCCCTTACTCGCCCCGCCGTCCCACGGCCAGCCGCAGGGGCGCTTTCCACGTCCGCTCCACCTCCCGCGCCTCGGCGAAGCCCGCCCGTTGCAGTCGCGCGACCGCATCAGCAGGCGTCAGTAGCGCCCCGCCAGACCGCACGGTCACCAGCGCGTCGATGATGCCCGCGAGAGAGTCGTCCGGGCCATCGAGGACGCCCACCATGACCTCGCCGCCCGGGCGGAGCACGCGCCGTACTGTGCGCAGCGCTTCGTCCATCACGCGTTCCGGGATGAAGAACGAGGGCAGCCAGACGAGGTCGAAGCCATCAGGATCATCGAATGCCTCCACCGTGGCCGCGCGGAGCATGATCCGCGAGTCTAAACCAGCATCGGCGACGTTCTGCCGCGCCAGTTCCAGCGATGGCTCCCACGGATCAATCCCCACGACCGTCGACGCCGGGAAGACAGAGGAGAAGGCGATCGCGAGCCCGGCGACGCCAGTCCCGATATCGAGAATGCGTGCGTCCGGTTTGCCGACGCCCGCTTCCAGCGCCAGCGACGCGACGGCGGCCGATGCCTTCCCCTGCGCCTGCAGCAGCGTCGCGTCCGTGTGCGACCACGACCCCACCCGCTCCGGCTCGTCGATCAGATCAAGGGCCTGACGCATGTACGAGCGTGCGAACGCCACGACGATCGCGCGCTCATCGGGCGTCAGATCCTCCAGGTGCTCGGCCGCGCCGAGCTTCTCCACCACGCGGTCGAGCTGTTCGCGCTGCGCCGGTTCACCGGACACACCCAGTTCGTCCAGCCGCATGCGTGCCGTAACGGCGGCAAGCGCCTGCGCCTGCGTCAGTAGCTCAGTCACCAGGGCCATCGCCCGTTCGATCGCCATGTCGCCTCCTTTCCGGGCGAGAACGTACACGAATGGCGCGCGTCCCGTCTATACCGGCCGGGCGGGGCCTGGCTGGCACGCGGTTGTCG
>DATMAH010000230.1:0-3196 GCA_035583735.1 Dehalococcoidia bacterium | reverse complement strand
GGCCGCCGCCTTCGTCTCCAGGTATGGGCCGATGTTGACGTGGTAGTCCGGTTCCTCGGCGCCCGCCATGAGCAGCTCCGCCGTGCGGTGCGGGCCGATGCCGGCCCGCGTCAGCTCCTCGTGGTAGTGCGGGTCATGCGCCGCCGGGTACAGCGCGTCCCGCACGACCCGGCCCACGACGCGGTGGTCGTTGTGGTTGAACCCGGCGCGGAAGCCGTCCCACGTCAGCACGATGTCCGGCTTCAGCGTGCGGATCAGCTTCACCACCATCCCACGCAGCTCGATCGACTCTTCGAGATAGCCGTCCGGCATGCCCCAGAAGATGCAGCGCTTGACGCCGAGCGCCGCGGCCGCCGCACGCGTCTCCTGCTCGCGCGTCGCCGCCAGCTCCTGGCGGCGGATGGCGACGTCGCGCGTGCCCTTGTCGCCGCTGGTCATCACGCACAGCGTCACGTCCATGCCCATGGCGCACATCTTCGCGATCGTCCCGCCGGCCATGAACTCCGCGTCGTCCGGGTGCGCGGTGACGATCAGCGCGCGCTCGTACGTCCGCCACTTGTCTTCGACGGCCGGTTGTTTCGTTCGGGTGCGTGGGCGCACGGCGTCGCGGACGGACTTCGCGGCTTTGCGAGAGATGAGGGCCATGGGTGGAGGATAGAGGGTGGCGGACAGCAGACAACAGGCGGAGACAGCAGACGGCAGACAACAGACAGCAGAGGTCGGTCCTCGGAGGGCGGACGGTGGCGGGTGGACGGTGGGGGTAGAGGTGTGGGCGGGGCGGGGGAGCCGACCGGGTCAGTGCTCCTCGTCGACCACCTGGTCCATGATGGCGCGGACGCGCTCGTTGAGGATGTGGTGCTCCGGCCGTGTCAGCCCCGGGTCCTCCTCCAGCATGCGCACCGCCTCGACGCGCGTCGCCTCGACGAGCTTCACGTCCGTCAGCCGCGCGACACGCAGCCCTGGCAGGCCCGACTGCTTCGTGCCGAAGAACTGGCCGGGCCCGCGCATGTCCATGTCCGCCTCCGCCAGCCGGAAGCCGTCGCTGGTCTCCTCCATCAGCTCCAGCCGCCTGCGGGCCTCCTCCGTCGGCTCGTCGCTGAGCAGCAGGCAGTAGCTCTGCTCGCTGCCGCGCCCGACGCGCCCGCGGAACTGGTGCAACTGCGCCAGCCCGAAGCGGTCGGCGCCCTCGATCATCATCACCGTCGCGTTCGGCACGTCGATGCCCACTTCGATGACGGCGGTCGAGACGAGGATGTCCGCCTCGTGGTCGCGGAACTGGCGCATCACCTCGTCCTTCTGCTTGCCGCTCATGCGGCCGTGCAGCAGCAGCACGCGCAGGTCCGGGTACACCTTCGACCGCAGCCGCTCGTACTCCGCCGTCGCCGCCTTCACGTCCAGCGTCTCCGACTCCTCCACCAGCGGGCAGATGACGAACGCCTGCCGCCCCTGCTCCACCTGCGCGCGCACGAAGCGCTCCGCGTCGCCGCGCTCGTCCGGCCCCACCCACGTCGTCTTGACCGCCTGGCGGCCGGGCGGCATCTCGTCGATCACAGAGACGTCGAGGTCGCCATAGACGGTGAGCGCGAGCGTGCGGGGGATCGGCGTCGCCGTCATCACCAGCATGTGGGGCGCATGCGCCTGCTCGCCCTTGCCGCGCAGCGCCGCCCGCTGCATCACGCCGAAGCGGTGCTGCTCGTCGACGATGGCGATGCCCAGCTCGCGGAAGCGGACGCCGCCCTGGATCAGCGCGTGCGTCCCGCACACCACGTCCACCTCGCCGCGCTCGATCAGTTCGTAGAGCTGGCGCCGTTCCCTGGTCTTGAGGCTGCCCGTGAGCAGCGCGATGCGCAGCGGCCGGCCGAGGAACGCCGGCGATGCCTCGGCCAGCGAACCATCCCCGCCGTCCGCGCCGAACAGTGCCTTGAGCGTGCGGAAGTGCTGCTCCGCCAGGATCTCCGTCGGCGCCATCATCGCACCCTGCGCGCCGTTCTCGATCGCCGCGACCAGCGCCGCCGCGGCGACGACGGTCTTGCCGCTGCCGACGTCGCCCTGCACCAGCCGGGACATCGGCACCGGCCGCCGCATGTCGGATAGCACGTCGAACATGACGCGCTGCTGCGCGCCGGTCAGCGCGAATGGCAACGACGCGACGAACGCGCGCTCGGCCTCAGCGCTCAGCGGCAGCGGTTGCGCAGGCGCCGACTGCTTGAACAGCCGCCGCCGCAGTTGCACCGTGAGCTGGATCGGCAGCAGCTCCTCGAAGGCGAGCCGGCGGCGCGCCTCCTCCAGCGTCGCGCGCTCGCTCGGGTAGTGCATCTGCGAAACGGCCTCGGCGATGGGCATCAGGTTGAGGCGCTCGCGCAACTCCCGCGGCAGCGGGTCCGGCAACAGCGGCGCGAAGCGCGCCAGCGCCTCCTGCACCAGGCGCCGGACCGTCCTGCTCTGCAGCCCGGACGTCAGCGGATAGACCGGCACCAGCCGTCCCGTGTGCAGCAGCTCGTTGCTCCAGATCTCCCACTCCGGGTTGTCGAACTTCGGCCGCCCCTGGTACTCGCCCACCTTCCCGGAGACGACGATCTCGGCGTTCACCGGCAACTGCTTCGCCACCCACGGCTGGTTGAACCAGATGCACGGCATCATCCCCGACGAGTCGCCAATCGTCGCCTCGGTCGAGCGCATGCGGTAGCCCATCACCTTCTCGCGCGCCGACCAGACGCGCGCGCGCACCGTCTGCTCGCGCCCGAACTCCAGCTCCGCGATCGGCACCGGGTGCCCGTAGTCGACGTGGCGCCGCGGGTACAGCGCCAGCAGGTCGCCGACCGAATGCACGCCCAGCTTCTCGAACTTCACCACAAGCGACGCACCGACGCCCTTCAGCGCGTAGAGCGGCGCGCGCGGCCCCAGCTCCTGCACTTCGCGCTCGCTCAGGCGGGCGCGGATGAGCGGTGGCTGCGGCAGCGGCTGCACGCCGGCCATGCGCCGTCCCGGCGGCTTTGCGGCGGTCCGCGGACGCGGCGCCGGTGAGGCGTCCGCCAGCGTGCGAGCCTGCTGCGCCGCTCGCGACTCGGCGGCCAGAGAGCCGCCGCGCGCGCCCGCGCCGTTGCCGTTCGCGCGCTCTTTCAGCGCCGCCAGCATCCCATCGACCCACTGCTTGCGCCGCGCCGGGTTCAGTGACCGGTAGCCGGACCCGGGCAGC
>DATMAH010000229.1:0-4084 GCA_035583735.1 Dehalococcoidia bacterium | reverse complement strand
TAGCGAGTGCGCACGCATCAGGCCCCGAAGCCACCACGCACGATGCAAAGCAACCGCACCGGCTCGCCTGACGCGAGCAGCGGTGCGGTTGTCGTATGGCGCTCTGGTCCGCGCCTACGCGGTGATCGGCGTGCCGTCGTCCTCGAATAGCTCGATGGCCTTTTCGGGGCAGTTGATCATCGCCAGCCGCGCCTTCTCTTCGAGGTCTTTCGGGACGATGCCGCCTTCAGTGCGCGGCGAGGCATAGCCGTACTCATCGACCTTGAAGAGGCCGGGCGCCAGCACGTAGCAGCGGTTGTGCCCCTGGCACTTGTCGGTGACGTTGACTCGCATCGCTATCCCCACACGATCGGCATCGAGCGCGGGCCGCGCACCTGGCCGCCGGCCCAGGTGACGGCGTCCGGGTCCTCCAGCCGGAAGTCCGGAATGCGCTTCAGCCACTCCTCGATGGCCACGCGCATCTCCATGCGCGCCAGGTTCGAGCCGGCGCAGCGGTGGATGCCCACGCCGAAGGCGATGTGCGGGTTGTGCGCGCGGTCGAGGATGACCTTGTCCGGGTTCTCGAACACCTCCGGGTCGCGGTTGGCGGCCGGGAAGTTCATGAGCACCTTGTCGCCCTCCTTCATCGGGCAGCCCTTGTACTCGTAGTCCTCCGTGACGACGCGCGCCATCGTCACCGGCGAGTACGCGCGCAGCAGCTCCTCGACGGCGTTGGTGATGAGCTCCGGCTCGTTGATCAGCCGCTGCCGGTCCTCCGGGTGCTGCGCCAGGTGCCACAGCGCCGAGCCGATCGACGACCACGTCGTGTCGATGCCGGCGACGACGAGCAGGAAGCACGTGCCCAGCACGTGGTTCTCCGGCACCGGCTCGCCGTCGACCTCGGCCTTGAGGAGGTAGGTGATGAGGTCGTCCTTCGGGCTCTCCTTGCGGGCCTGGATCTGCTCGTAGAGGTAGCGGAAGATGTTGCCCGCGTTCTCCGCGCCGAGCGTGGCGTTCTGCAGGCCGAACTCCAGGAAGCCGCGCACCCATTCGGTGAACTGGCCGGCCATGTCCTTCGGCAGGCCCAGCATGCTGGCGATGACGCGCGGCGGGATCTGCTGCGCGTAGTCGGCGGCGCCGTCTGCGCGGCCGTTGTTGATGAAGCCGTCGATCAGCTCGTTGCAGAGCTCACGCGTCTCCGGCTCGTAGCGCGAGATCGCGTTGACGGAGAACGGGGGCAGCAGCAGCTTGCGCGCCCACGTGTGTACGGGCGGGTCGGACGTGATCGGCGGCGCACCACCGCCGGCGCCGGGCTCGTAGCGCTGGCGCTCCTCCTCCGGGATGGTCTCGTCCTCCGGCGGCGGGCCGATCGGCGCGACGAGCACGTCGCGCGAGGAGAAGTGCTGAATGTCGCGCGCGATGTCGAAGAGGTCCTGGTAGCGCGTCGGCATCCAGGACCCGCCCCAGCGCGAGGTGTGCGCCACCGGGCACTTGCCCTCCGCGGCCGCGCTGCGGATCTCGTCCCAGATGGGGAACGGATTCTTGATGTATTCCTTCGCGAAGATGTCGTAGTCCTGCAGCCAGTCAGTGACGGGTGGCCGCTCGTTAGACGTCATCGTCATGGTGCGTCGTCCTTCCTGCGAAAACGGCGAAGCATCGGAAACCGCCGGGGCGGCTCTACAGTCAACCGGATTATAGATCGTTAATCAAGCGACTGATTGGTATCTCGCAGACGTGTGAATCGTCGCGGCAGCTCTGCGCGCCGGGACCACGGCGGCGAGGCGCCAGAACCAGGGGGCCACATGCCGGAAGGGCGCGGGTAACCGGCTACGCATCGCCTCTCGGCGCGCCCCCACGGCACTGTCCTCATCACCCGGGCCGGGCGGCACTTTCGCCTCCCGGCGGGCGGCGTTACAACGGCCTCACCGTCTACCCGCCCCCGATAGCGCAGGAGCACGACCATGATCGACTTCGAGATTCCGGCCGAAGCACAGGAGATCCGCGAGCGCGTCCGCAAGTTCGTCCAGGACGAGTGCATCCCGGCGGAGAAGGAGCTGGAATCGCGCCCGTACAAGGAGGTGCTGGGCGAGCTGCGGCAGAAGGCGCGCTCGCAGGGGCTGTGGTGCCCGTTTGTGCCGAAGGAATATGGCGGGATGGGCCTGGGGCCGCTGGCGAACGCGCTGGTGCAGATGGAGCTGGGCGAGAGCTATCTCGGCGCGCTGGCGCTCAACACGCAGGGCCCGGACGACGCCACGATGCTCACGCTGCTGACCTACGGCACCGACTACCAGAAGGAGAAGTTCCTCAAGCCGCTGCTCAACGGCGAGAAGCGCGTCTGCTACTCGATGACGGAGAAGGCCGCCGGGGCGGACGCGACGGGCATGCAGACCCGTGCCGTCCGCGACGGCGACAACTGGATCATCAACGGCGAGAAGTGGTTCAGCAGCGCCGCCTCCGTCGCCGACATCGCGCTGGTGATGGCAAAGACCAACCCGGACGCGCCGCGCCACCAGCAGTTCAGCACCTTCCTGGTCGAGCTGCCGAACCCCGGCTACCAGATCATCCGCAACGTGCCGACGATGGCCGGCGAGAGCCGGCTGGGCGAGATCCTCGGCGGCGGCCACGCCGAGATCAAGATCGAGAACCTGGTCGTGCCGCACGAGAACATCCTCGGCGGCGAGGGCCAGGGCTTCAACATGGGGCAGCACCGGCTCGCCTACGGCCGCCTGCGGCATGGCATGCACAACGTGGCGATGGCGCAGCGCGCGCTGGACATGGCGGCGAAGCGCGTCACCGAGCGCAGCACCTTCGGCCGGCCGCTGGCGGAACGGCAGGGCGTGCAGTGGATGCTGGCGGACTGCGCCTCGGAGCTGTACATCGCGCGGCTGATGCTGCTGCACATCGCCTGGAAGGCGGAGAGGGGGCTGGACCTGCGGCAGGAGAACTCCATCGCGAAGGTATTCCTGGCGAACATGGTGCACAAGGTGGTCGATACGGCGATCCAGCTCCACGGCGCGCTGGGCTACAGCCTGGACACGCCGCTCTCACGCTGGTACACGAGCATCCGCTCGCAGCGGCTCGTCGACGGGCCGGACGAGGTGCACCGCTGGACGGTGGGCCGCAACGTCATCAAGGCCTATCAGCAGTACGGGACGACGGCGCCGGCGGCGGGCGGGGACCTGCTGTAGGGATCTGTCAGCTCTCGGCTATCGGCTGTCAGTTGCTCTGGGCCTTGAAGGGCCTGCCCGGGGCTACGACAGTTCTGAGCAGGTAACAATCGTCCAGGCGCGCCGCGCCCCCGCCGCGATGATGGTCGGATCCACGTGCCGCGACATCGCGGCGCACGTCTGGTCGTTCGGGACGTACCGGCCGGAAATCCGGGACTAAACTGTGGCGATGCCGAAACGACGTCCGGCCGCGAAGGCCGACCCGGTAGCGCGCGTGCGCGAGATCTGCCTCGCGCTGCCGGAAGCGGAGGAGAGGCTGTTCGGCGGGCACACACACCCGACGTTCCGCGTGCGCAACAGGATCTTCGTGATGATCGCCGGCGCCGCGAACGACGAGATGTGGTGCAAGGCGCCGCCCGGCGCGCAGGACGTGCTCGTGCGCGCCGACCCGCGGCGCTTCTTCAAGCCGCCGTACGTCGGCCCGAAGGGGTGGGTGGGCGTGCGGCTTCGCGCCGAGCCGAGCTGGGAGCACGTCGAGGACCTCGTACGCGACAGCTATCGCATGACGGCGCCGAAGCGGCTCTCGGCGCGGATGCCGCCCGGGTAAGGCAGCCGTCGCGTCCGTTACCCTTGCGTCGATGACGCAGCCCGCCGCACACGAGGACGCGCCCGCGCCCGTACGCTGCCTGATCATCCGCAACCCGGCCGCGCGCCGCCAGCTCAAGCCGGCGCAACTCGAGGCGGCGGCCGGGATCGCGCGGCGCGCCGGCTGGGACGTGACGATCGCCGTCACCGAGGCGCCCGGACACGCGACGGAGCTGGCGCGCGAGGCGGCGAAGCAGGGCGTCGACGTGATCGTCGTCAACGGCGGCGACGGCACGATCAACGAGGCGGTCAACGGCATGGCGGGCACCGACGCGGCGCTCGGCGTGCTGGCC
>DATMAH010000228.1:0-7209 GCA_035583735.1 Dehalococcoidia bacterium | reverse complement strand
TGACAACGAGCTCCTCCGCCGCCACGATGTCGCCGCCGGCGACGGTCACGCCGTACTCCCGTGCGCACTCGCCGATGCCGTCGTACAGCGCATCGATCGCATCGACGGTGGTCTGCGGCGGCAGGCAGAGCGTGACCAGGGCGAACTCCGGCCGGCCACCCATCGCGGCGACGTCGCTGACGTTCGAGGCGAGCGACTTCCAGCCGACGTCCTGCCAGCGCACGCGCCCGGGCAGGAAGTGGACGCCGGCCACCATCGAGTCCGTCGTCGCGATGACGTAGCGGCCCGCGCCGCCCCAGACCGCCGCATCGTCGCCCGGCCCGACGAGGAGGCGCGCGCCGGCCGGCGGCAATCGCCCCCGGAGCCGCGCGATGAGGCCGAACTCACCGATGTCGCCGACGTCCACCGCTCCTCCAGCAACTGTCAGGGTACCCGGACGCGTCGTTGCGGATGCTAGCATTCGCCGCGATGCGGACGGTCATCGTCTCCGACGTGCACAGCAACATCGAGGGGCTGCTCGCCGTGCTCGCGCATGCCGAGCGGGGGGGCCCGGTCGACGCGCTCTGGTGCACGGGCGACATCGTCGGCTATGGCCCGGACCCCTCGGCGGTGGTCGCCGAGCTGCGGCGGCGGGGCGCCGTCTGCGTGGCCGGCAACCACGACCGGGCGGCGTGCTCGCTGCTCGGGATCGCCGACTTCAACCCGATGGCCGCAGATGCCGTGATCCGGAACGCAGCGATGATGCCGGACGACGAGAAGGCGTGGCTTGCCGCGCTCCCGCTGATCGGCGAGCAGGGCCACTTCACGCTGGTGCACGGCAGCCTGCGCGCGCCGGAGTGGGAGTACCTGCTGGAGCCGGAGCAGGCGCGCGCCCAGTTCGGGCTGCAGCGCACGCGCTTCAGCATCGTCGGCCACTCCCACCTGACGTTCTGGGTCGAGGAGGGTGAGTGGCCGAGGTTTCAGCGGGCGCGCGACGGCGACCTGCTGCAGCTGGGCGAGCGGCGGCTGATCCTGAATCCGGGAAGCGCGGGCCAGCCGCGAGACGGCGACCCGCGCGCCGCCTACATCCTGTACGATGACGGCGCCGCCACGATGACCTGGCACCGCGTCGAGTACGACATCGCCTCCACGCAGGCGAAGATGCGGGCGGCCGGGCTGGACCGCTGGCTGGCCGAGCGCCTTTCGGCCGGCCGCTGAGGTACGACGATGAGCTGGACCGTCATCGGCCAGGACGCCGCGACCGGCGTGCTGACGTCGGCCGTGCGCAACGGCCGCATCGCCCACGCCTACGTGTTCACCGGCCCCGGCCGCGTCGGCAAGACGATGACGGCGCTGCAGTTCGCCCAGCTCCTGAACTGCACCGGCGACGACCCGCCGTGCGGCCGCTGCCGCGACTGCGAGCGCATCGCCTCCATGACGCATCCGGACGTCGAGCTGGTGACGCTGGGCGGCCTCTGCTCGAAGACGCGCCTGACGCAGGACGACGCCGACGCGGGCGAGCGCCACGACCACGCGAAGGACAACTCGCGCGACATCCGCATCTGCCAGATCTGGCGGCTGCAGGACCTCGTCAGCCGCGCTCCCTACGAAGGCCGCTATCGCGTGCTCATCATCGACCCGGCGGACCGCATGAACCGCGAGTCCTTCGGCGCGCTGCTGAAGCTGCTCGAAGAGCCGCCCGCGTACGTCGTCATGGTGCTGGTGACGGACCGCGAGGAGACGTTGCCGGACACCATCCGCTCGCGGGCGCGCCGCGTCGCCTTCACCGGGCTGGCCCGCAGTGAGATTGAGATGGCGTTGCGGACGCGCTGGGACGCCGAGCCCACGCAGGCGGCGAAGCTCGCGCGCCTCTCCGGCGGACGCATCGGCTGGGCCATCGCCGCCCTGCGGGAGCCGGCGCTGCTCGAGCAGTACGAGGCGACGATCGACCGCTGCGAGGCCATGGCCAGCGGCACGCTGGCGGACCGCTTCGCCTTCGCCGCGGAGCTGGGCGGCGGCTATACGAAGGACCGCGCCGGCGTGCAGGCGACGCTGGAGCTGATGGAGTCGTGGTGGCGTGACATCCTGCTCATCGCGGCCGGCCGCGAGGACCAGGCGGCCCATCGCGAGCGGTTGGACAGGCTGCGCGCGCTGGCGTCACAATGCGGCGTGCCGTCGGCCGTGCGCGCCGTGAGGGCAATCGATGAGGCGCGGCTGCAACTGACGGAGAACGCCAGCCCCACGCTGGCGCTGGAAGCGATGATGCTGGCGCTGCCGGACCTGCGTCCCAACGCGGTGACGGCGCGGCTGCGCAGATGAGGAAAGGACAACGCCCGTCCCGCGGGCGTACATCATGAGCGACAGCGACCGCGTGCCCGTCGGGGTGCGCTTCAAAGAGGCCGGCAAGATCTACTACTTCGACGCGGGCGAGTTCGACCTGCACGCCGGCAGCTACGTGGTCGTGGAGACGTCGCATGGGCTGGAGATCGGCCGGGTCGTCATCGCGCCGGACCAGGTGCTCGTCGACGAGATCAAGGACACGCTGAAGCCGATCGTGCGCGTCGCGACGCCGGAGGACCTGGCGCGCCGCGACGCGCTGAAGGCCGAGGCCGAGGAGCACCTGCGCGAAGCCAAGCAGCGCGTTGCCGACGCCGGCCTCGATATGCAGGTGGTCTCCGGGGAGTACAACCTCGAGGGCAATCAGCTCACGCTCTACTTCACCGCGCCCGACCGGGTCGACTTCCGCGCGCTGGTGCGCGAGCTGTCGGCCGACCTGGGCGCCCGCGTGCAGATGCTACAGGTCGGCGAGCGCGACAGAGCGAAGCTGGTCGATGGCTACGACGTGTGCGGCCAGCGGCTGTGCTGCGCCTCGTGGCAGACGGCGTTCCCGTCCGTCTCTATCAAGATGGCGAAGGAGCAGGACCTGCCGCTGAACCCGCAGAAGATCTCGGGCGTCTGCGGGCGGCTCTACTGCTGCCTGACGTTCGAGTACGAGGGTTACCGCGAACTGCGCGGCCAGATGCCGAAGGTCGGCTCGATGGTCTCAACGCCGGTCGGCGAGGCGAAGGTCAACAGCGTCAACGTCATGTCGAAGACGGTGCGGCTCTGGCTGGTGGAGCAGAAGCAGGTGCTGGACATGCCCGTGACCGAGCTGCAGATGCAGTACGGCCTCACGGTACGTCCAACCGAACTGGTGGAGGAGATCGAGGCGCCGCTGCGCATGGCGGAGGCCGAGGCACCCGGGGCTCCGGCCGAAGTGCCATCCGAGGAGACTGCGGCCGATGCTGAGCGCCCCGCCCAGTCGGCCGCCGACGCCGATGGGAGGCGCAAGCGGCGCGGACGCCGAGGCGGCAGGCGCCGCCGTGGCGGCGGCGCGCCCGGCGCTGAAGCCTGAACGTCGCCTAGCCCGCGTACCGCCGCTTACACATCCCGGAGAGCCGGAAGCGATCCCACTCATCCCGGCGCAGCTCCCCGTTGCGCTCCAGCCACTCGACCAGCACCTGCGTGTCGCGGGCACCCGCGCCGAGCCCCTGTGCGAGGTCGCCGACGGTGAGCGGGCCGGCGGCGTCGATGAGCTGACAGACATCGGCGGCCGTCAGGAAGCGCTCGCCGGCCGCGATGGATGGCAGCGCCGGCGGCGAGGCGAGCACGTTCCCGCTCGCGCGGAACGACGACGGGGCCGCGTACGTGTAGGTCTTCTGTGTCGTGTTCATCTCTCTCTCCTCATCTGGTCTCTGGGGGTATTCTCGCGTCCGGGTAGCGGCCGGGCATCGGCCGACGTGGGGCGGCGCGGGGCTGCCTTGGGGGGATGGCCGCCGTCGGCCGTTAGGCGGAGGCATGGCGCAGCCGCGCTCGCCTCATCGCCGCCGGGCTGGGGCCGGGGCCGCTCAGCCGCTGACGGCGGCGATGATCTTGTTCGCGTGCTGGATGTGGTCTTCGTCGTGCACGCGCTGGAAGACGGCCCACTGCTTGCAGTTGAGCTGGCCGAAGAACGGATGCGGCGCCGTCGTCTCCAGGTCTGGCTCCGGCGGGAGCTGCCTGATCGCCCGCAGCAGCGCCTCGTTCGTCGCGCGCAGGCTCGCGACCATCTCGCGGAACGGCCGCTGGTCGTCCGGCTTCTCGCCGGGCGTGGCCTCGCGCTGCGGCGCGTGGCCGCGGGCGAGCATCTCCACGAGGCGCGCGACGCCGGCCTCCGCCGAGATCACGTGCGCGAGCAGCTCGCGGACGCTCCATTCGCCGGGCGCCGGCGCCCGCGAGGCGAGCTCGTCGTCAACGCGCTCCATCACGTCGAGGAGGCGGACCTGGTTGCGCGACACGAGGTCGATGATGGCGTCGTTCGGCTTCTCCGCCTGGTGCTTGATGTACGAGACGACGCGCTCGACGATGTCCTGCGTGACCATGCCACACCTCCCGCGCGGGATGATCGCACGGGACCGCACCTGCGGCCAGCGCGCGTGAGATCTTCGTACCGACGGAGATTCATGGCAGGGACGGAGCTTGAGCTCCGTCCGGCTCCGGCCCGCCCATCCGTCCCGACAGCGGCGAAGCGCCCTCGTGGTCAGTGCGATGACGTGGTGGCCGACGGACCACCGCGGAGGCAGTGTCACGGCGGCGCGCACCGCCGGACGCGCGTGGTCTGCGCGACGTTCGCTCGGGGCGGTGCAACAGGAACGGGTGCGCCGCGCTGCTACTTGATCCAGGGCTTGAGAACGCCGTACGCCCACCAGAGCACGGCGCCCACGACGCAGAGGTAAAAGATGTCGCCGCCAGTGATCCCGTCCACCGGACCCCCTTTTCTCCTCAAACACTAGAACGAGGGAGGCTGCGGTTCCATAGCCGTCCGTCAAGCGGGCGCGACGGCCAGTCAATCGAATGTCAAGGAACTGCGCCCGCAGGTGTGACTGACGCGGCGCGGGCGGCGCGCCTACACTACGGGCAGGAGGTGCCCCATGGTCGCCGGTACGTCAATCATCAGCAGGCTGGAGCTGGCGCGCGAGCGGGGGATCGCGTGGCTCGTCGAGGCGCAGCGCCCGGACGGGGCCATCGGCGACGTCGAGCGCCACGGCCTCGGGCCCATCTACAAGGCGCTGTGGGCGTACGCCTGCGCCGGCCAGACCGCCGCCGCCAACCGGCTCGCGACGTGGATCAGGGAGAATCTGCTGACGGAGGACGGCGACCTCACGGGACCCCTGCGCGGCCGCGTGCACGACCGCGCCTACGGCTATCCGCACGCCTGGATCACCGTCGGCGCGCACAAGCTCGGGCGCTACGACATCTCCCGCCGCACCATCGAGTTCCTCCTGCTGCTGCAGCACGACACGGGCGGCTTCCGTGTCGAGCGCGACCGCGAGGACGCGGTGCAGGACGTGCTGAACACCGGACAGGCCGGCAACGCCCTCCTCGCGACCGGCCGCGTGCGCGAAGCGCGCGCAGCGGGACAGTTCCTGCGCACCGTATGGGAGGCGCAACCGTACCCGGAGCGCGAGCTGTTCTTCGTCTACAAGCCGGGCGAGGGCCTGCGCACAGAGTTCGCCGAGGACCGGCAGCGCCTGCACAGCATCCGCATCGATCAGCCGCGGCAGTCCTACTTCAACAGCGGCATGGCGGCGGCGTTCCTGGCGCGGCTGGCGATGGCGACCGGCGACGGCGCCTGGGCGCAGCTCGGCCGCCAGTACCTGGAGATCTCCTTCAACGTGCTGGACGAGATGTACGAGACGGCACAGGTGGGCAAGGTGGGCTGGGGCGCCGCCGCCATCCACCAGATCACCGGCGACG
The DNA here is from genome assembly GCA_035583735.1 of Dehalococcoidia bacterium. Taxonomy (GTDB): domain Bacteria; phylum Chloroflexota; class Dehalococcoidia; order DSTF01; family JACRBR01; genus DATMAH01. The sequence goes on along the minus strand of DATMAH010000228.1, from coordinate 1,455 downwards.
AGCGCCTGCTCGCGCTGGCCGAGCGCGTCGGCGACGCCATCATCGCCCAGCAGCAACCGAACGGCGCCTGGGACAACACCGGCGGCTACGTCAACGAGGACATCCGCGCCGAGGTGACGGCCGAGTTCGTCGTCATCCTCGACGAGATGGTGGGCGCGCTCTCCGCGCCGGCGCGGTAGGCGCGTCCGAGCTGCTGCAACGACGCTGGTCTGCATCCCGGCGCTTGCCGCCGGGGGGGTGATGCGGCTCCACCGGACCGTACTGCTCTCGTGCCGTCGCAGGCATGCCAGCTTCGGCGCGCGGCGGCGCGGCCCTGCATCAAAGAAGTGCGGATTAGGATGAGGATCCTGAGCAGAAACGCGGTCATTCGCGCAGCCGTAGGCCTTCCGTTCCGGCACCTTTGTGTTCGCCCTCGCCGACAGCGGTGGTGCTGGGATGCGCGAGGTGCACTCCATTGTGATAGCCTGCGTCTGCACCTGGACTCCTTCCCGTCGCTGACGTGTCCTTCATGAGCTCCAAGGCTACGGGTATCCAGGTGCATTTCCGTTCAGGCTCCGAACCTGATTCCACACTCAAAAGCGTAGGAGCGCCGCGGCGGCCGATTTGGGCCGGCCGGCTGGCTTCGCTACAATCGTCGGGCGCCCGGCAGAGGCGCGGCCCGAAAGGAATCCGAGATGCCGAAGCTGAAGACGCGCCGCGGGGCGGCCCGGCGGTTCAAAGTGACCGGGACCGGGAAGTTCACCCACCGCAAGGGCAGCGTCAGCCACCGCAAGACACGCAAGAGCAAGCGCGCCAACCGCGCCAGCAGCGAGATGTTCGTGGCCAGCAAGCCGGCGCAGAAGACGCTCCGGAAGCTGATGCCGTACGCGAAGAAGGGCTAGAGGTCAGACGAGATGAGCCGGGTGAAGCGAGGCGTCACGTCGCGGGCGCGCCACAAGAAGATCATCGGCATGGCGAAGGGCCACAAGGGCCAGCGCCACCGCGTGTTCCGCCGCGCTAATGAGTCGGTGCTGCACGCGCTGGACTACGCGTACCGCCACCGCCGCGAGCGCAAGGGGGACTTCCGGAAACTGTGGATCGCCCGCATCAACGCCGGCGCCCGCCTGAACGGCACGACGTACAGCCGGCTCATCGACGGCCTGAACAAGGCCGGCATCGCCGTCGACCGCAAGGTGCTGGCGGACCTGGCCGTGCGCGAGCCGGAGGCGTTCGCCGCGCTGGCGCAGAAGGCCGTCGCCGCGACGGCGTAGCCCCCCCGGTGACATCGCCCCAGCAGCACGACATCGTCCTCTTCTCCGCCGGGTTCTGCGAGTTCTCCGAGATGGTGCGCCTGCACCTGGAGTCCCGCGGCCAGCGCTACGCCGAGCGCGACATCGACACCGACCCGGCGGCCCGCGACGACATGATGAAGCTGGGCGCGACCGGCACCCCGGTCACCGTCATCGACGGCGAGGT